>NZ_JBFTZN010000084.1:0-23362 GCF_056406775.1 Allobosea sp. P1_A7 | reverse complement strand
CCCGAAGGCCGGGCTCATGCGTTCATAGGTTTCGTCGAGCGCGGTGCCGGCCCGGAGCACCTCGTCGATCAGGTTCGCTGCAAGGCGGCGCGCCGGCAGACCCGGGGCATCATCGGCTGGCCGGGCGGGAGCCGGTGCCGGTTTGCCGCGCGAATTGTCCTGTTCAGTCATCTCAGCCCCACGGGCCGGGCTTGTGGGAGCCGTTCCACGGGCTCTGTGCGGCCTGGCTGGTGAAGCCGCCGGCATTGCGACCCCGGCCGATACCCATGGCGCGCGCCTGTTCCATCAAGGCGGCGATTCGATTGCCGGTGTCGGGGTGGGTCGAAAACAGAGAATCCATGCCGCGTCCGCTCAGGGGATTGATGATGAACATGTGGGCCGTAGCAGGCTTGGCCTCCGCCGTCTCGTTCGGAATATGCGCGACGCCCCCGGCGATCTTGGCAAGCGCGTCCGCGAGCGCGACCGGATTGCCGCAGATTTCGCCGCCGAGCCGGTCCGCCTCGTACTCGCGGGAACGCGAGATCGCCATCTGGATCACCATCGCGGCCATCGGCGCGAGCACCGAAATCAGGATCTGCACCAGCAATCCCGGCCGGTTCTCGCGCGAGCCGAAGAACATGCCAAAGGTGGTGAGCGAGGAGATTGCGCCCGCCATGGTCGCGGTGATGGTCATCGTCAGGGTGTCGTGATTTTTGATGTGGGCAAGCTCGTGTGCCATCACGCCGGCGAGCTCATCGTAGCTCAGCGTGCGCAGGATGCCCGTGGTCGCGGCGACGGCTGCGTTCTGCGGGTTCCGCCCGGTGGCGAAGGCGTTGGGCTGCTCCTCGTCGATCAGGTAGACCCTCGGCATCGGCATGTTGGCGCGCGCGGCAAGGTCGCGCACCATGCCATAGAGTTCGGGCGCGCTGCGCTCGTCGACCTCATGGGCATTGTGGGAGGCGAGCGCGAGCCGATCCGAATTCCAGTAGCTGTAGAGATTGGTCGCGGCGGCGATCCCGAGCGCGATCAGCATGCCGCCCGCGCCGCCGAGCAGATAGCCGACCACGGCGAAGAGCGCGGTGAGGCCGGCCATCAGGATGCCGGTGCGGACGTAGTTCATCTTGGTCCCCCTTGTCGGTCGCAGTCCGGGATGATGAATTCGCTCTCCCCGAATGCGGATTTGCGCCTTATGTGGTGAAGACCATGCCGATCCCGCAAGAGAGCGCTGTGCCAATGCCGAACGACATTGCCAAGGATCAAACTTCCGCCAAGGATCAAGCCTCGGCCAAGGATCAAGCCGCGGTCCTGACGAGCGAGACCGATCGGGCCAGGAGCCTTTCGCCGGCGGCGCAGCGCGCATTGGCCGAAGCACAGGCGCGACGCGCCGAGATCGACGCCAAGGCGGCGGCGGCAAAGCGTGACAAGGAGCTCAACGGCCGCGGTGGTCTCGATCCGGTGCGCTACGACGACTGGGAAGTGAAGGGAATCGCGAGCGATTTCTGACGGGTGGTTGCCAAGCCCCACGCCTGCCGTCAAACAGGTCGGGACGGGGATGGATCGGCCACGCATGGATCGCGACACCAAACGCCTCGCCGCCTTGCGGCGACTTCTGACCGAGGCACACCAGAAACTTGGATTGAAGCTCGGCTTCGCATTATGGGACGGGAGCCGCATCCCCTCCGAGTGGCCTGAGGACGGCCTTGCGATCGCGATCCGCGACTCCGGCGCCGTTGCAGCGCTGCTCCGCAAGCCGAAGCTCGACACGCTGCTGCATCTGCATGTCACCGACCGGATCGCGATCGTGAACGGAACGATCTTCGATCTCGCGGCGGCGCGCCCGGAGGGAAAGGTCGCGCGGCTGGCGCGCGGTATCCCGAAATCGGCGGTGTTCGATGTCGTGAGGCGCTTCCTGCTCGCGCCCGGCGCCGCGCCGCAGGCCGTCGAGCACCTGCAGGGCGACAAGGCCACCCGCGATGGCGCTCCCGCCACCAACAAGGCCAATATCGCCTATCATTACGACGTTTCGAACGCGTTCTACCGGCTCTTCCTCGATGAGGAGATGGTCTACACCTGCGCCTATTTTACCGAGGATCATACCGATCTCGAGCGGGCGCAGCGCGACAAGCTCGACATGATCTGCCGCAAGCTACGCCTGCAGCCCGGCGAGAAGCTGCTCGATATCGGCTGCGGCTGGGGCGCGCTGATCTGCCATGCCGCGCAGCATTATGGTGTCGAGGCACATGGCGTGACGCTTGCCGAGGAGCAGCTCGCGCTGGCTCGCGAGAAGGTCGAGCGACTCGGTCTTCAGGACAAGGTCACGCTGCATCTCAAGGATTTCACGGAGATGGAGGGGGTCTTCGACAAGATCTCCTCGATTGGCATGTTCGAGCATGTCGGCATCCGCAATCACCCGGCCTATTTCCAGGCGGTGAACCGGCTGCTCAAGCCGCGCGGTCTCTATTTGCACCATACGATCTCGCGGCGAGCCAAGAAGACCGAGCGCGCCTTCAACAAGATGCCGGCCGAGTACCGGGCGTTGGTGCGCTATATCTTCCCGGGCGGTGAACTCGACCATCTCGGCATGTCGATCGCCAATCTCGAGCGCCATGGCTTCGAGGTGCATGATGTCGAGGGGTGGCGCGAGCATTACCAGCGCACGACGCGGCTATGGTTCGAGCGGCTGAATGCACGCAAGGCCGAGGCCGAGGCGGAGATCGGTCCCGAGCGGACGCGGATGTGGCTGCTCTATCTCGCGGGCTGTTCGCTCGCCTTCGAGCGCGGTGGCGCGCTGATCAACCAGACGCTGGTCTCGAAGCGGCGCAAGGGACCATCGGGTCTGCCGCTGACGCGCGCGGACCTCTATCGCTGAGCGTGGCGAGAAGCGGATAGGCAATATGGTCGGCCTGGAGCCGACCATCTCGTCCTGGAATAGATTTGTGATCCAGGATGCCCGGGGCCAGCCCGGGCATGCGCGCAGGGCGCGTCTTACTTCTTCACGAAGAGATCCAGCTTCCCGTAGTGCTCGGCCAGCAGGTAGTAGAAGGTCAGGCGCGACTTGGTCTTGTCGTCCTTCATATGCTCGCAGGTTGCCTTGATGGATGCATCGAGATCGGCGCTCTTGAGACCGAGTTTCTTCTTCAGGAAGTTCTCGCGGACACGCTCCAATTCGGCCGGATCCGTGCAGGCGACGAAGCGGGTGTCGGGCTTGCCCATGACGAGCGCGTAGGATTTGGACATACCGGCAAAGGCAGCTTCGTTGACGGCCTTCCTGGCGTATTTCTTGACGTCGGCGAGATGATCCATCGATAGCCCCTGTTGGGCTCGGTGCTTCAGGCCCGAGCGCGATTGAAGTCGTGCAAGCAAACGTTAACGCGCTTCTTTGTCGCAGGCGAGAGGTTACGCTAGGCGATGTTGGCCTTTTTCGGCGAGGCGTTCAGAGCGGTTGCATTGCGTCGGCGAGATGGCGGTCCCCGCTCCGAAACGGGTTGAGCAAGCTGCCGTTCGATGTTGCGATGCAACACCGCCATGGAGCTTGATTCCTGATGAAGCCGACCATCCTCATGGCGCCGCGCCTGCCTGATCGGCTCGTCGCGCGTCTGAACGAAAGCTACACATTGCTTGGCCCGATGGCGCGCTCAGCTCCGGATGCGTTGCCAGCAGGGGCCGAGGAGGTTCAGGCTCTCCTGACCATCGGCAGCCACAAGACGGATGCGGCGTTGATCGATGCCCTGCCGAAGCTGCGGTTGATCGCGTGCTACGGCACGGGTTTCGAGGGGGTCGACCGGGTGCGCGCCAAGGAGCGCGGCATCCTGCTGAGCAATGCCGCCGACAGCAACGCGACAAGCGTCGCGGAATTTGCCATGGGCCTGCTCCTGGCCAGCGCGCGGCAGATCAATAGCGGAGACCGGTTCCTGCGCGCCGGACGATGGCAAGGCAATGCGGTCGCGCGGATGGCGCATGTGCCTGGACTGGCTGGTCGCAAGCTGGGCATTTACGGACTTGGCGCCATTGGTGCTCGCATTGCCAGTCGCGCTGCGGCCTTCGACATGACGATTGGCTACCATAATCGGTCGCCGCGCGCAGACCTGCCCTATCTCTATCACGACAGCCTGCTCGGGCTGGCTCACTGGGCGGACCTGCTGGTCGTTTCGGTGCGTGCCAGTGCCGAGAACCGCTACGCGATCAACGCGGAGGTACTGAAGGCGCTCGGTCCGCAAGCGCATCTCGTCAATATCTCGCGCGGCATCGCCGTGGACGAGTCTGCGCTATGCGACGCGCTCGAGGCGGGCGTGATCGCGGGTGCGGCGCTCGATGTCTACGAGAACGAGCCGCATGTCTCCGAGCGGTTGCGGGCCTGCGAGAATGCGGTGCTGACGCCCCATATCGGCGCCAACGCGGAATCGGCGCAGCATGCCCAGCAGGATTTGCTCATCGGCAACCTCGCGGCCTTCTTTTCCGGAAAGCCATTATTGTCGCCGGTTGCCCTCTGAAGCTTTAGTCCGAAAAGTGGATTGCGGTTTTCGGGGCAGCCGATGCAATCACCCGAGATGATCTAAGGCAGGACCACCACAGGCGTGCCCATGCGGACGCGGGCATAGAGATCGATCACGTCGGGGTTGTGCATCCGGAAGCAGCCAAAGGAGGCCGCCGTTCCGATCGTGCCCGGCGCGTTGGTGCCGTGGATGGCGTATTCACCACCCGGCCCGAGACCGATGACGCGGGCCCCCATCGGATTGCGGGGCGAGCCGCCGGCGATGACGTTGGGCAGGTTCGGCTGGGCGCGCTTGACCTCGGCCGGAGGACTCCAGGCTGGCTCGACTGCGAGTTCCTCGACATATTTGACGCCGCGCCATTGCTTGCCGGCTTTGCCGACGGCGATCTGGTAGCGGATCGCCTCACCAGGCGCCGTGACGAAATAGAGGCTGCGCTGGCCGGTGCGGATCACGATCGTGCCTGGGTAGTAGCGCTGGTCCTGGAACTGGACGAGTTCGCGGGCGAGCGCGGGGCGGCCGGCGAAGGCAAGGGCCAGCAGGGACATCGCGCCTGCAAGTAGCAGGTCGATGGGGGCGAGGCGTCTGGTCACGGTTCATCTCCCGCTTCGGGTTCTGCGGGAGATGTGGCGCTGCGACCGTGAACCGGCGGTTGAGCGATATGGTGAAGCCTGGATTCACGATGAATCCGGCGTAAAATCGATCATTCCGATGATTTCGATCAGGCGTTCAGGGCCTTCATCCGATCGAGAGCCTCGGCCACATCTCCGTCCGACAGCGCCAGTCCAAAGCCGAACCGAAGCACGTCGCCGCGATGGTCCGTGGCCATGCCGTGCCTCGCCAGTGCCGCCTCCAGCGCTCCGGCTCCCGTGGTGCGGAAGGCGAGGAAATTGCCATGTGCCGCAGGATTGCCAACGGGCGTGATCAGCTGCGCCGGGGATAGCCAGGGAATTGTCAGCATATCGAGGCCGGAGAGGAACTGCCGCATCAGGGAGATGGCGTGCTCGTGGACGTGATGCGCAGCGAGACTGTTGGCCTGCAGCCATGCCAGCACGGCTCGCATGCGATAGAGCCCGCTGGGATCGAAGGTGGCGCCGAGGAAGCGACCGCCATCGGCGGAGTAGCCGACACTGCTGCCGGGCGGAGCCGCGAGCGCGCCGAAGGCTGCAAACCAGCTGGTGTCGCGCGGGCGCGGGCCATAACCTGGCGGGCAGTGCATGAAGCAGCAGCCCTCGCCGGCCATCGCGTATTTATAGCCTCCGGCGATGTAGAAGACGCGGTCCGCAATCGCCGAAAGGTCGGTCGGCAGGGCGAGGTAGCCGTGATAGCCGTCGATCGCGACCAGGGTTTCCTCGGACGGTACTGCGCCGGCAAGCGCTGCGAGATCACCTGAGGTCGCTCCCGAATTGAACAGGACCTGGCTGACATAGATCAGGTCGTGGCCACCGGCGATGATCGCCGTCCGGAGGCGCTCGTGAAATGTCGCGAAGGGCTCTGCGGCGATCTCGTCGAGCTGGATCAGTCGCTCTTCGGCCAGTCGGGCGAGCTGCCGCCGAGCCGTGTGGAATTCGGCGCTCGTGGTCAGTATGCGAGGGGTGCGGTCGGCTGGCAGGCAGGAGAGGAGGCGACGCAGGAATTCGTGGGTGTTCGGCGCAAAGGCGATGCTCGACGGATCGGGAAGCCGGAGCTCGCGCGCGATGCCGGCCTGAACCGCCGGAATCAGCTCGCCGAAGACGAGGCTCCATTTATGGCCTGCGAGGCGGGCGGCGTCGGTCCAGGCCTGTTCCTGCGCCGCGAAACTGACATCGGGCCAGTCGTGATGGCTATGCGCCGCGAGGTTGATCCGCTCCGGTGCCGCGTTGCGGAAACGGCTGAAATGAGCTGTCCAGTCGCCGTGCATCAGGCGGCCCCGTAGCTGAAGCCCATGCGCCGGCGTACCCCCTCGGGCAGGGCCGGCAGGTCCCGGGCGGCGAGCAGATAACTGGAGAGATGGAAGAGGTCGATGAAGATGCGGTGCTTCTCGGCCGTGGCGCGTAAATAACCCGAGCCCGAGGAGCCGCCGGTGCCGGGCCGGACGCCGATCATGCGCTCGACCATGAGCGCATGGCGCAGGCGCCAGAGCGTCAGGCTTTCGTCGATGTCCATCAGGTTTTGCAGGAGCCGGAAGGGCAGCTGCAGCACGGGCATGTCGCGATAGAGCGCGATGAACAGGGCTGCTTCGATCGCGCGCGCCGACATGTGCCAGGTCGTGCCGGCGGCGTCCGGCTCGAACAGGGCCTGGAAGCGGGCGAGCGCCGTTTCGATCGCGGCGGCATCGGCCTGGCGCTGCGCTTCCGGCAGGGACGGATCGGTGCCGACGCTGCGCGCATCGCGCTGCAGCGCCGCGGTCACGGCGGCACGATAGCTTTCACGGAAACTGTAGTCGCCAAGTGCGACGAAGGGCGTGCGCGCGAGCCAGGCGTCAAGCTGAGATAGCAGGGACGGTCTATGCTCGGCGTCGAGTTTGGCACGATCCTCGGGCGCGAGGCGTTCGCGCATGCTCTGATCGTCGATCCGGAGACGGAGCGTATCGGCGAGACCGAGACGGCTCTCGATCAGCCGGAACTGCACGGACTGGAAACCCGAGGCCGGGGTCAACAGGTCGCGGAATTCGAGGAAGCCGGCGGGCGTCATCGTCTCCAGGACGTCGAGCTGGCCCACCAGAAGCTTCAGGATCTCATGAATGCGGCCGAGGCCCGCGACGATGCGGCCAAGATTCTCGTCGGCGACCGGGCTCGCCGAGAAGTCGAGCTGGATGCGGTCGAGCTCATGCAGGATTTGCTTGAACCAGAGCTCATAGGCCTGATGGACGATGATGAAGAGCATCTCGTCATGGGCCGGCGTGCCGGCCTTCACGCTCTCCAGGGTCTGGCAGGCCAGCAGATCGTCGACCTGAAGATAACGTCCGTAGGACAATCTGCGCGGTGAAGCGGACATGATCGCGGACCCCGGTTCGGAGCAATTATTTCAAGCTTAAAATAACCGCTCCGGGGGATCAAGCGGCTGCGTTGGGGCGGTGCTGCTGGGGCAGGAGGAAGGGCAGGCCGGCGGCGGGCGCGCGGCTGAAGCTGAGGTCGACCTTGAAGACATTGCGCAGCAAGGCGTCATCCAGCGTTGCTGCCGGCGCCCCCTGGGCGACGATGCGGCCGCGGTCCATCACGACGAGGTGGTCGGCATAGGTCACGGCGAGATTGATATCGTGGAGCACGATCAGCACCGCCACGCCGCGGGCCGCAATCGCGCGTGCCATATCGAGCAGGGCGAGCTGATGGCAGAGGTCGAGGCTGGCGATCGGCTCGTCGAGGAAGAGGGTCTGCCGCGCAGCGACGCTGCGACCGGCCTCGAGTTGGCAGAGCACGCGGGCGAACTGCACGCGCTGCTGCTCGCCACCCGACAAGGTCTGATAACGCCGCGCGGCGAGCTCGGCGACGCCGGCCGAGGCTAGGCATTCGCCGACGAGGGCTTCGCGGCGCTGACGCGACAAGGCGCGCCCGACACCGTCCACGCCGAGGCGTGCGACCTCATAGACGCTGAAGGGAAAGGCGAGCCGCGTGTGCTGCGCCATCACGGCCCGCTGGCAGGCCAGGCGCCAGGACGGGATCGCGGAGAGGCGCTCGCCGTCGAGCAGGACCTCGCCATTGGCAGGCTTCAGTTCGCCGGTGACCAGCTTGAGCAGGGTCGATTTGCCGGCGCCGTTGGGGCCGATCAGGATCGTGGTCTTGCCCGGTTTGAGATCGAGCGAAGCCTCGCTGACCAGCGCGCGCCCGCTGGCCATGAAGCTCAGGGACCGGCCTRACAGGATCGGCTCGTTGTTGATCGGCTCAGACATCGAGACCATCCGCGCGACGCAGCAGGAGCCACAGGAAGAAGGGCGCGCCGAGTGCTGCAGTGACGATGCCGATCGGCAATTCGGCCGGGGCGACGATCAGGCGCGCGACGATATCTGCGGCGACGAGAAGCGTTGCTCCGCCGAGCGCCGAGAGCGGCAGCAACAGCCGGTGATCGGGGCCGATGGCGAGGCGGATCAGATGCGGCACGACGATGCCGACGAAGCCGATCACGCCGGCCGAGGCGACGCTGGCGCCGACGGCCAGGGCCACGAGCAGGATCGCCAGCGCCTTGATGCGCTGGATTGGGATGCCGAGATGGTAGGCTTCGGCCTCTCCGAGCATCAAAGCGTTCAGCCCGCGGGCCAGGAGGGGCACCGCCAGCAGCAGCGGCAGGACGATGGGCGCGATGACCACGAGCTTGGTCCAACTCGCGCCGCCAAGGCTGCCGAGCGACCAGAAGGTCAGGTCGCGCAGCTGTCGGTCGTCGGAAATGAAGGCGAGGACGCCGGTCAGCGCGCCGGCAAGCGCGCCGAGCGCGACACCGGCGAGCAGCATGGTCGCGACCGAGGTCCGACCCTGGCGGGTTGCAATGAGATAGAGGGTCAGCGTCGAAATCAGRCCGCCGCAGAAAGCGCCGAACGGGAGGGCTGCAAAGGGCAGCTTCATCGTCAGGCCGGCGAGAAGGCGGTCACCGAGCACGATGGTCGCAGCCGCTGCCAGGCCGGAGCCGGCGGAGACCCCGACGAGGCCGGGATCCGCGAGCGGATTGCGGAAGAGCCCTTGCATCAGGGCTCCGGAAATCGCGAGTGCGGCGCCAACGAGGGCGCCGAGCAGCACGCGCGGGAGGCGGATATTGAGGACGACGAGCGCGTCGCGCCCTTCCAGCAGGGCGGTCTCGCCTGTCAGCCTGGCCCAGAGGATCTCGGCGACCCGGCCAGGCGGAATCGAGAACGCACCTTGCCCGACGGCCACGATCATCAACAGGCCGCAGAGCAGAACAAGGCCGACGATGACCAGAACGGCCTGCCGCCGTTGTCCGGCTGCGAAGCTGGCGAGCGCGGCCGTGGCCATCGTGTCGGCTGGACGGACGGCGAGGCTCATGGTGCAGCGGCGGTCTTGAGCGGCGGGATCGCGGCCTCGGGGTAGAGCGCTGCCATCAGGTCGCGGGCTGCCGCCGGTGTGCGCGGCCCGAAGCCGAGCAGGTAGAGGCCATCCATCCTGACCAGCGCCATCT
Organism: Allobosea sp. P1_A7; assembly: GCF_056406775.1. NCBI lineage: Bacteria > Pseudomonadati > Pseudomonadota > Alphaproteobacteria > Hyphomicrobiales > Alloboseaceae > Allobosea > Allobosea sp. P1_A7. The sequence continues at coordinate 13,790 of NZ_JBFTZN010000084.1, read as the reverse complement.
TCGCCGCGGCCGGGGTCTGCGAGAAGGTCGGCATGGCGAATACCTCCTCCGGCGATGCATTATGGCTGCTGCTGTTGCGCATCATCAGGATCACGTCGGGGGCGGCCGCGATGATGGCCTCGTCGTTCAGGGGTTTGAAGCCCTCGACCGCAGTCGCGGCGTTGACGCCGCCGGCCATCTGGATGATCGCATCGGCCGAACTGTTGCGGCCGCCGACCAGCACGCGGCCGTTCTGGAGCGACAGGACGAAGAGCACGCGCTTCTTGGCCGGCAGGCCGGAGCGCAGCGTCTGAAGTTCGTCGAAACGCAGCTTCGTCTGCTGCGCGAGGCGCGCCGCGGGTTCGGCCGCACCTGCGACGGCGCCAATCGCCTGGATCTTGGTGACGACGCCATCAGGCGAGTTGTCTTCCGGGATGCTGGCGAGGCGCAGCCCGGCCTCGTTGAGCAGCGATACCGCTCCGGGAGGTCCGGCGCCCTCGAGGGCAATAACCAGCGAAGGCTTGAGGGAGAGCACACCTTCGGCCGAAAGTGCGCGGACATAGCCGACGCTGGCCTTGTCGCGCAGGGCCTCGGGGGGGAACTGGCTGGTGGTGTCGACACCGATGATCCGGTCCTGCAGGCCGAGTGCATAGAGCACCTCGGTGATCACGCCGCCGACCGCGACGATGCGATCCGGAGTTTGTGCCTGGGCCGGGCTGGGGAGCATGGACGGGGCAAAGAGGCCGGCGGCGGCCAGAAAGGTCAGTCCGATCGCGGCGCTCAGTTCGCGTCGATGGGGCCGTGCGCCGAGCGGCCTTGAAGGCGCCAGGGGGCTTGGCATGATGGTCTCTCCGCTTCACGGGTTGCGCGTCAATGGAAGATGGGATCGGAATCGATCTCGTCTAGCCAAGAGTGCGCGACATCTCGTCGTCTAAAGGTGATCTAAAGCAGTTGTCAGTTTTTAATTATTCTAAGGAAGGATAAAGCTTAAGCGTTGTTGACGGTGATATTCAGCTTTACTACAAAGGGTCAAGAGCGGCGCGCCGGGACGGTGCGACCGCCCGCGCCAGCCAGCCACACGCAGCCCGCGTCCAGCCAGCCAGTCGCTGCAAAATCTTCAGGTCAGGTTCGGGGCTGGACGTATGAATTCTCACGCCGCGCTGTTGCGCGCTTCCGTTTCCGTGGCTGCCATCGCGCTATGGTCGCTCGGCGCTCATGCTCAATCCCAACCGGCGCCAGCCTCCGCTGCTACGCCGATTGCGCTGGACGAGATCACCGTGACGGCGAGCAAGCAGGAAGAGCGCGCGATCGACGCGCTGGCCTCGGTCTCTGTGATGACGCGCAACGAGATCCGTTCGCAGCAGCCGCAAAGGCTCGGGACCCTCCTCAACCAGATGCCCAGCGTCTCGACGCAGGAAAACCCGAACGACCCCGCGACCGCGATCAATATTCGTGGCCTGCAGGATTTCGGCCGCGTCGCGGTGACGGTCGACGGCGCGCGCCAGAATTTCCAGCGTTCGGGCCATAACGCCAATGGCGCCTTCTTCCTCGATCCCTCCTTCGTGCGTGTCATCGACGTGACGCGCGGCCCGGTTGCCAACATCTATGGATCAGGCGCGATCGGTGGTGTCGTGTCCTTCGAGACGGTCGATCCCAAGGACATTCTGAGGCCCGGCGAGCGCGCCGCGGCCGAGATCGGCGGTACCGGCGTGTTCGCTCGCCAGACCGGCGTCTTCGGCAATGCCATCGGCGCCTTCCGGCCAAATGACGTCGTCGCGGGCCTGGTCGGGCTTTCCTTCCGCTCACTCAATCCCTATCGCGACGGCAACGGCACCAAGATCGCCGATAGCGGGCAGGACCTGGTTTCAGGTCTCGGCAAGATCGTGATCACGCCCGGCGAAGGCCAGGAGCTCAAGCTCGGCGGCCAGTACCAGCGTTACGATTTCTCCAACGGTGTCGGCACCCCCACGGCCCCGCGTCGCGACAACGAGGTCACGACGCAGAACTACACGGCGCGCTACAGCTTCTCGCGGCCCGACATCCCGTGGCTGAACCTGAACATCGGTGCGTATTCGACCTCGACGGATACAGACCAGACCCAGATCTCGGGTACGGGCGCGGCCCTGGGCGCGAAGCGCTATTTCAAGGTCCAGACCACGGGGTTCGACATCTACAACACCTCGAAATTCGATCTCGGCGCGGTAGCGCTGAATCTGACTTACGGCGCGGACTGGTTCGAGGATCGCGTCAGGACCAGCGATCCGGTCAGCAATGGCGACGAGACGACGCCGTCCGGCAAGCGCAGCGTCTATGGCGGCTTCGTGCAGAGCCACGTCAAGTATTCGATCTTCGACCTGATCGGCGCGCTGCGCTACGACGCCTATGAGCTCAGCGGCGGTCGCACCTCTTCGGATGGCAACCGCATCTCGCCCAAGCTGACGCTCGGCGTCACGCCGCTGCAGGGGCTGCAGGTCTATGGCACCTATGCCGAGGGCTATCGGGCGCCGTCGGTGACCGAGACGCTGGTAGACGGGCCGCATCCGGCTCCCGCCAGCTTCATCTTCCGGCCGAACCCGAACCTGAAGCCGGAAGTGGGCAAGACGCTCGAGGCCGGCGTCAATCTGAAATATGACGACATCCTGAGCGAGGGCGACCGCTTCCGCGGCAAGCTCGCCGTCTACAGGAACGACGTGAAGAACTATATCGACGGTATCTTCGTCGATCCCGGTGCTCCCTGCGGCGCGCCGATCCCGGGCGCCTGCAACGATGCCTTCTTCTCGTACCAGAACGTTGCCAAGGCGCGCATCACCGGCTTCGAGGCCGAACTCGGCTACGACGCGAAGCGCTGGTTCATGACCCTTGCCGGCTCGACCATCCGCGGCGACAACAGGACGCTGAACCAGCCTCTGGAGTCGATCTATCCCGACAAGCTGGTCCTCAACGGCGGTTTGCGCTTCTTCGAGGAGAAGCTGACGGTGGGCGCCCGGCTGACGCTGGTCGACGATCAGAAGCGCCTGCCGCCTGGATCGCAGGTGCTCGCGAGCAAGGCCTATGCGCTGGTCGATCTCTACGCCGACTACAAGATCACGCCGGATGCCCGCGCCTATCTCTCGCTCGAGAATGTCGGCGACGTTCGCTATCGCCGCTACCGCGACGGTGACGCCAGCCCGGGCTTCGTCGGCAAGATCGGCTTCTCGACGCGCTTCGGCACATGAGGACTGCAATGCCGCCAGGCACTGCCCGCTTCCCGTTCAACCAAGCCAGCCAACAGCCAGCCAACTGAGGAAAACACCCATGTTCATCGCCATGAATCGCTTCAAGGTCGTCAAGGGAGAGGAGGCCGCTTTTGAGACTGTCTGGTCCTCGCGCAAGACCCGCCTCGACGAGATGAGCGGCTTCATCGCCTTCCATTTGCTTAAGGGGCCGGAGAAGGAAGACCATACCCTCTATTCCTCGCACACGACCTGGGCCTCGAAGGAGGATTTCACGGCCTGGACGAAGTCCGACCAGTTCCGTGAATCACACCGCAATGCCGGCCAGCCCAGGGCTACGCCGATGTATCTCGGGCATCCCGAATTCGAAGGTTTCGAGACGGTGCTCAGCGAGGCCAATCCGCATTTGCCCCGCCAGGCGGCAGAGTGAGGGAGGACGGCATGTCGATCTCGCAGGCGAGTGCAGCGGCGGTCCAGGACCCGTCACAGACAGACCCGATGGAGCGCGTCAGGCAGGCGCTGGCAGCCAAGCCGGATGGCGTGATCGAGGCCATCGCCCGCGAGGTCGGCGTGCCGACGCTCGCGGTGCTCGAGGCAGCGCCGGCCGACCAGCGCCATTTCATCGCTGCCGAGCGCTTCGAGGCGCTGTGGCAGGCGCTCTCGACCTGGGGCGAGGTGCTCTTCATCGTCCACACCGCCGATATCGTGCTGGAATGTGAAGGCTCGCTGCCCGTCGGCTCCTTCGGCCATGGCTACTACAACATTCATGGCGACAGCCCGATCGGCGGACATATCAAGGCAGGCAACTGCACGGCGATCTATCTGGTCGATCGACAGTTCCATGGCCGCCGCTCCTGCTCGGTCCAGTTCTTCAATGCTGCCGGCGAAGCGATGTTCAAGGTCTTCGTGCGGCGCGACGAGAAGCGTGCGCTGATTGCCGAGCAGGTTGCGCTCTTCGAAGGCCTGAAGACGCAATTTTCCTGACAGCTCGGGCTTCCGATCCACCAGTTCAACGCCGTCGTCGCGATCTCGTGACGGCGGCGTTCTTCATTGGCCTTGGCTTTGTGCCTCGACGCGAGGATTTTTGCTGGCACCGCGGGGAACGCTGACATGGCCTGACAGGATGATCGGCACAATGGGCGATGTGGGAACGCCTGCGTCGCTGACGCGTTGACGGCGGCGGCGGTTCTCGTGCCTAAGCGATCCCGTTCAGTCGAACCGAAGGCTGCACTCCATGAAAAACCAGATCATTGCCGGAGCGGCATCCACCAGATCAGGGGCTCGCCTGWCTGCGAGCGCGGTACTCGAGAACATGGCCTCGCTCCAGGATTGGCGTCGGCAGGTGGCCGATCTCTACGCAGCGGTCCGGGCGATGCCGTCTGAAGCGGGCTGGGCGCAGTGGCGAAGCGTACGCGACCGGTTGTTTCGCGAGCATCGGCAGTCGCCGCTTGCGGCCGCTCGGCGGCAGCGCTTCAGGGGCATCCGCTATTTCTCCTACGATCCGGCGCTGCGCTTCGAGGTCGGCCTCCGGCCCGCGATCGGGCGTGAAACCATTCGGGTCGAAGCCGGAAAGGACGGCGCCATGGTGCTCCGGCCCTACGCGCTGACCGACGGATTGGAGGGCGCGCTCGGTCGGGAGCTGACGCTTTACTGGATCGAGGGTTATGGCGGCGGGACCTTCCTGCCCTTCGGCGATGCGAGCAATGGCGAGGAGACCTTTGCCGGCGGCCGCTACCTGCTCGACACGATCAAGAGCGCTGATCTCGGCGCGACTTCGCAGGGGCGTACGATCCTCGACTTCAATTTCGCCTATTACCCGTCCTGCGCCTATTCCGAGGCCTGGGTCTGCCCTTTGTCGCCCATCGAGAATCGCCTGCCCGCCGCCATCCGCGCGGGCGAACGAAATCCCCTCAGTTGAGCGCTTGCCCGGGGCGTTCGTTCTCCGGGACCGGAATCGCGAAGGCGCTTTTCTCCTTCGCGAGCCCAAAACTTGCATCGCTGTTCGATCCCTCGTTAGCTAACCCCTTGAGCCATCACAGGAGGCAGCCATGAAACTTGTCAGCATGCGCTTCGCGAAGACGGTCTGTACTGTTGCCGCCATGATCCTGGTCGGGCTGTCGGCGGCAGCGGCCCAGACGATCAAGATCGGTTCCAAGAATTTCACCGAGCAGTTCATCGTTGCCGAGCTCTATGCCGCGGCCCTCGAGGGCGCCGGTTTCAAGGTCGAGCGCAAGATCAATCTCGGCGGCACGCTGGTGGCGCATGAGGCCCTGAAGAGCGGCGCGATCGATCTCTATCCGGAATATACCGGGACCGGCCTCAACGCCGTGATGAAGGCCCAGGGCGTGACCGAAACCGACCCGGAGAAGGTGCGCGGCATGGTCAAGGCCTTCTACGAGAAGGAGTTCAACCTGACCTGGCTGAAGCCTTCCGGCATCAATAACGGCTATGCCATCGTGGTGCGGCCGGAGACGGCGAAGGAATACAACCTCAAGACCCTGACAGATCTCGGCAAGGTCTCGTCCAAGCTCCGGCTCGGTGCCGGTACCGAATTCGTCGACCGCCGTGATGGCATCGCGGGTCTCAAGGAGGTTTATGGCGCCGAGTTTGCCGAGTTCAAGCAGTTCGCTGCGCTCCGGCTGCGCTACGAGGCGCTGAACCAGAAGCAGGTCGACATCGCCAACGGCTTCTCCACTGACTGGCAGATCGCGGCGGAGAAGTTCGTAGCCCTGGACGACGACAAGTCGCTGTTCCCGCCCTATTTCCTCGCCCCGGTCGTGCGTCAGGAGATTGCCGGCAATGCCAAGGTCGTCGAGATCCTCGAGAAGGTCGGGGCGGCGCTCGACAATGCGACGATGCAGGAGCTGAACCGACAGGTCGAGGTCGACAAGAAGGAGCCGCGCGTCGTCGCCGCCGCCTTCCTGAAAGCCAAGGGTCTTGTCCGCTAAGGCGGGCGGTCTGCGGATGGAGCTGGTGCAAGCGGCCCCCGCCGTCGTCATCGGTGCCGGGCCGCTTTCGATCGAACAGGTCCATGCCGTCGCGCATGATGCTGCGCAGATCATGCTGGCTCCCGCGTTGCATGAGCGGCTGAGCGGGGCTCGCGCGGTGGTCGAGCGCAGCCTCGAACGCGGCGAGGCCGTCTACGGCTTGACGACGGGCCTCGGGGCTGCGGTCGATACGCGGCTGGCGGCGGATCAGATTGCTGCCTTCCAGCAGCGGGCCGTTCGGGCGCGGGCCGTCGGGGTCGGGCATTGCCTGTCACGGGGCGAGGTGCGGGCCGTGCTGCTGGCGCGGCTTGCCGGTCTTGCGCAGGGCGCGTCGGGCATCTCGCCGGGCCTTGTCGGGACGCTCGCTGCGATGCTGAATTCCGGGGTTCATCCTGTCGTCCGGCGCATCGGCTCGCTGGGTGAGGCCGACCTCAGCTCGCTGGCCCAGCTCTTTCTGCCGCTGACAGGGGAAGGCGAGGCCGAGTTCGACGGGCGGATTCGCCCCGGCCCCGAGGCCATGCGCCTGGCCGGCATAGCGCTTCCGGCCCTGGGGCCGAAGGACGGGCTCGCGCTGCTCAATGCCAATGCCGAGAGCGCGGGCCTGGCTGCGCTCGCGCTTCGCGCCATGACCATGGCGCTGCAGGCGCTGACGGCAGCAGGCGCACTCTCGCTGGAGGCTTACCGCGCCAATCTCTCGCCCATCGGCAGCAATCTGGTCGCGCTTCGGCCGGTGCCGAGCCATGTCACTGGCGCGGCGAAGTTGCGCGAACTCCTGGCCGGCAGCGATCTCCTTGATGAAGGCGCTGCCAGGCGCGTGCAGGACCCGCTGTCCTTTCGCTGCCTGGCGCCCGTGAACGGAGCCGCATCCGCCGCGCTCGATACGGCGCGGGCGCTCGTCGAAGTCGAGCTCAACGGGGCCGGCGACAGCCCGGCGGTGCTGATCACCGAGGATGTCCTGCGTTCGACCGTCAATTTCGACACGACGGCTCTTGCACTCGCGCTCGAGGGGCTCGGACTGGCAGTCGCCCACGCCGCGACGATCTCGGCGTTCCGTATCACCAAGCTGATGTCGCCTGCGTCCAGCGGGTTGCCGCGCTTCCTGACACGCCATGGCGGTACGCATGCGGGGTTTGCGACCACGCAGAAGACGACCGCAGCCCTGGAAGCGGAGATCCGCCATCTCGCCCTGCCGCTCGGCCCGATGACCATGCCGGTTGCCGATGGTGTCGAGGATTACGCGCCGATGACGCCGCGCATCGTCGCAAAGACGGCGATGATCGCCGAGCACCTGGCGCGGCTTGCTGCGATCGAACTCGTCGTGGCCGCCGAGGCCGCCGAGCAGCGCGAGGGCATCAGGCTCGGCGTCGGCACCACTCTCGCACTTGGCTTCGTCCGCGCCCATGTCGCCCGGCTCGACGATGACCGGCCGATGGGGCGCGAGTTCGAGGCGCTGGCCGAACGCCTGGCGGCGGGAGAGCTTGCCGCAGCGTTTTCGGACCTGCCGGCATGACCTGGATCATTGAGAATTACGACCGCCTGCTGATCGCGCTCTGGGAGCATATCCAGCTCGTTGGCATCGGGCTCGCGATCTCGCTCGTCATCGGCCTGCCGCTCGGGATCATCTCGGCGCGGCGGCCGACGTTTTACCTCGTCGTGCTGTTGATTTCGGGCGCCCTCTACACGGTGCCGGCACTGGCGATCTTTGCGCTGTTGATTCCCATCCTCGGGCTGGGCTTTGGCCCGGCGATCGTTGCGCTCGTGATGTATGCCCTGCTGATCATCATCCGGAACACGGCAACCGGCCTGCGCGAGATCGCGCCCGAGATTCTGGATGCCGCCGACGGCATGGGCTATGGCCGCTGGCGTCGGCTTTTCGCCATCGAGCTCCCGCTGGCGTTGCCGGTGATCATCGCCGGCATCCGCATCACGGTCGTCACCATGGTCTCGGTCGCGACCGTGGCCGCCTTCATCAATGCCGGCGGCCTTGGCGACATCATCTTCCAGGGCATCACCCAGGATTTCGGCGAGAAGGTCGTCGTCGGCGCGATCATGACCTCGCTGCTTGCCATCGCCTGCGACGAGATCTTGCGTCGGCTCGAGCTCGGCCTGCGGGCGGCCCAGGCGGAGGGCRCCTGATGCTCGGCTGGATCTCCGCCAATCCCCGCATCTTCTGGACAGCGGTCGAGAATCATCTCTGGCTTTCGGGCGTGGCGCTTCTCGCCGTGGTGCTGATCGCACTGCCGCTCGGGCTTGCGCTGACGCGTCATCGCAGCTTCGCCAATTCGGCGATCGCGATCGTCAACATCCTGCGCACCGTGCCGAGCCTGGCTTTGCTCGTCATCATGCTGCCCCTGCTCGGCACCGGCTTCCTGCCGTCTGTGGTGGCGCTGACGCTGTACGGCCTGCCGGCCCTGCTGCTCAACACCTATACGGGCCTGAGCGAAGTCGACCGCGACATCGTCGAGGCGGCGCGCGGGCAGGGACTTTCGGATGCGCAGGTGATGACGCGGATCGAGATCCCGCTGGCGCTGCCGGTGATTTTTGCGGGCATCCGCACGGCCGCCGTGCAGGTCGTCTCGGCGGCGACGCTCGCGGCCTTCATCGGCGGCGGCGGTCTCGGCGAGCTGATCACTGCCGGCATGGCGAATTTCAATTTTCCGCAGCTGATTGCCGGAGCGGTCGCGGTCGCCTTGCTCGCGCTACTGGTCGAGATCGGTTTTGCGAGCGTCGAGCGCGCCATGACGCGTTCCGCGCGAATGGGGGCCTGATGATCCGTCTCGAGAATGTCAGCAAGCTGTTCGCGGGCATCGCGCGCCCCGCCGTCGACAGGCTCGATCTTTCTGTGCCCGAAGGCCGGACCTGCGTGCTGATCGGCCCATCCGGCTGCGGCAAGACCACGACAATGCGGATGGTGAACCGGCTGATCGAACCGAGTTCCGGCCGGATCATCGTTGGGGGGGAGGATGTCACACAGGCCGATCCGGTGCTGCTTCGCCGCCGCATCGGCTATGTCATTCAGCAGGTCGGCCTGTTCCCGCACATGACCATCGCCGAGAATGTCGCGACCGTGCCCAAACTGCTGGGCTGGCCGGCGGAGAAGATCAGGTCGCGCTCGGAGGAGATGCTGGCACTCGTCGGGCTGGAGCCCGCGCAGTTCCTGGCGCGCTACCCGCGCCATCTCTCCGGCGGACAGCGCCAGCGTGTCGGGGTGGCGCGCGCCTTGGCTGCCGACCCGCCGGTCATGCTGATGGACGAGCCGTTCGGTGCGGTCGATCCCGTGGTGCGGGGACGCCTCCAGGAGGAGTTCGTTGCGATCCTGCGCCGGCTGAAGAAGACGGTGATCTTCGTCACCCATGACATCGATGAAGCGATCCGCATGGGCGATGTCGTCGCCATCATGAAGGATGGCGGCCTGGTGCAGTATGACACACCCGACCGCCTGCTGGCGGCTCCGGCTGACGCATTCGTCGCCGATTTCGTCGGTGCTGACGCCGCGCTACGGCGCCTCTCTCTGGTCAGCGCCGCAGATGCGGTCGAAGAGGGAGCGCCAGAGGTTTCCGACCTGCGGCTTCCGGCATCGGCCAATCTGCGCAACGTGCTCTCCGCGCTTCTGACCGAGGGGCGAGACGGGGCGACCATCGTCGATGGCGACAGCCGGCCGCTCGGGCGTATCACGCTTGCGGCGATCCGGGCGCGCAGTGCCGGGCGCCCGGCCGAACCCTAGCCCGGCCGACCATATCCGGCGGCTTCCGCCCTGCGTGCATCCTCGAGCAGCACGTCATAGGTGCTGCGTTCCATGGCTGCGAAACCGGAGAGCTTCAGGCGAGCCAGCAAAGCCTGCGGCTGCGGCTGGGCTGCAGCGTCGAGCAGCGCATCGCGAAGGTTTGCAAGTGGGGCCGCGTCCAGCGTGTCCGAGGCGACCAGGAGCGGCATCGGCCTTGGGAGCGTCGTCTCGATGATCCGCAGCCGTACAGCGGTTTCAGGCTCATGCGCGAGCAACAGGTCGTGAAAATACGAGTCGAGCGGACCAATATCGATTTCGTCGTTGAGCAACGCGGCAATCACCCGGCGCGGCGTCAGAAGCGGGCCGATGCTTTGCCGATACAACGGCCCGGCCTTCCAATGGGGGAGCAGGTGGCTGCGCAAGGCGTTGAACCCGGACTGCGATCGGCTGCACGGGAAAGCGACCGCTTGCGAAGGGGTAGCCGCAGATGAAGGCGAGGCCGAGATCGCCGCGTCGCCAGAGGTCCTCCAATGGAGCCGGTGCGGCATGGTCGACGACAGTCAGCGGCACCCCCGACCGGCTTGAGATCCAGGCGAAGAGATCGGTCCAGGCAGCACGAACCGCCGGGTTGACGGCATACATCCGCGCATTGGCGACAAAGTGCGGTGTGGCAGGGTTCATCAGGCGTAACGCAGCCTCTGGCCAATCCCCATGCGCCCGGCCTTCTCCAGCATGAAATGGCCAAGCGCGATGTCGGAGAGCGAGAGCCCGCGATGCCAGAACAGGATGGTTTCGTCGTCACTCTCGCGGCCGGGCTTCAGCCCGGCGACGATTTCGCCCATCTCGGCATGAAGGGTCGCCTCCGAGAGCTTGCCGGCCTCGACATGGGCGCGCAGCGAGCCGAACTGGCCCGATCGGCACTGGCCCCAGTCGTCGACGACGAGCTTGCTCATGATATCGGTCAGCGAAAGCTCGACGGCACTCATCGTGCCGTAGGGCACGACGAAAGCGCCTGGCTTGATCCAGTCCGTCCTCAGCAGTGGCTCGGGAGCATCGAGGCGCGAGGCTTCGACAACGATATCGGCGCCGTCGACGCAGGAGCGCCAGTCCTCTGTCACCGTGACGGGCTTGCCGAGATCAGCTGTGAGCCGTGCTCCGAAAGCCTCGCGGCTTTCCTGTCGGCGGGAATGCACCCGGATCTCGTCGAAGTCGAACAGCGAGTCGAGCAGGCGCACGTTCCAGTAGGCCGTGCCGCGTGCTCCGATATGACCCAGCACCTTGGCACCCTTGCGCGCAAGGTATTTCGCGCCGATGGCTGTGACTGCGCCGGTGCGCATATCGGTGAGATGGCTCCCGTCGATGATGGCCCTGGGCACGCCATTGGACGGGTCCATCAACAGGAGCAGGCCAAGCTCCGAGGGCAGGTCCTCCTTGTAGTTGTCGACGAAGTCCCCGATCACCTTGACGCCCGCCAGGTTGATCGGCGCCCGAAACGCGCCCCTCAGCACGTTGAAATGACCACTGCTGCCGCCTGGAATCAGGTGCATGCGCGGTTCGATCACGGTTTCCCCGCGTCCTTGCGCCGCAAGCCCAGCCTCCACTGCGGAGATGATCTCCGGGTCGGTCAACCCTAGTGCCTCGACGTCCAGCGCATTCAGGAAATCGAGGTGGATGGGGGCGCGCGTCATGGGATCAAGCCTCTCAAGCTGTGAGGGAAACACTGACCGGGACGTCCTCAGATGACAATGGAGCTCAGTTAGAACGCTGATAAATGACGGGTTTTGCCACTTTTCCGCCACAGCTCGCATGGTAGCGAGAACCCTCCCCGGCGCGACCAGCGAAAGTGCCTGCAAATTTACCGTGCGTTAACCATACCGGCGCAGCGTGCAGCCTGCGGAGTGAAGCGACGTGATCGAAGGGGTTGATCGCGAGCGAACTCCGGCAGGCGAGCGCCACGGCCCCCGGTCGAGCGAAGACGACCTGCCCGACATCCCGACCGGGGACGTGGATATGGCTGCGCAACTCGCACTGGACAGGGGCGGCTTTGCAGCGGCCGCGTCGGCGCCCGTTCCGGCCGAGCCGATCGCGGCCGATGGCTCTCCCGTCAGGCGCACCGGTCTCCGCAACGGCTTGATGCTGGCGCTGCGCTTCGTCCAGGCGCGGATTCTTTCGGTATGGGGCCTGCTCTTCGCAGCGGCCCTGTGCCCACCCAAGGTTTTCGCGGATTTCGCGATCTTTTCGGCGCTGGCCAATTTCGTCGCGATCGCAGTTCTGCTGCGCTTCGAGGCCGTGTTCTTTCAGAGCAATGACAGGGTGCGTCTCGGCCGGGCGTTTCGACTGGCCTTCGCTGCGGGACTGGTTTTCCTTGCCGGGATGACTGCGGCAATCCTGTTCGCGGCGTCCGCGGGCTGGGTCCTGCGCGGCTTTGGTGCGCTCTTCCTGATTTCGTTGGCCAGCCGTGCGGCCATCAGGCTGATGACCGCCGAGGCGACCGCCGAGGGTGATTTCACGACGATCGGCAACAGCAATGTCGTGCAGGCGATCGTCCAGCCGGCCATGATGATCCTGCTGATCTGGCCGCTCGGCCCGACGGCGCTTGCGCTGTTCGCCGCCGATGCCTTCGGCCACGCGATGGCTGCGATCTACCTGGTCTGGCGCCGTCACAAGGCGCTGATCGGCTTCGTGAGGCTGCGCTGCTGGTCGCACCGGGAACTGATGGAGTCGGCGATACGCTGGCGCACGGCGCCGACCTATCTGCTGCCCTCGGCGCTGCTGTCCTTCGGTTTCATGGTGGCGCCGCTGCTGGCGTTGCCCTTCGCCGGCAACGCCCTTCTGGCGGCGCATGTCGCGCTTGCCATGCGCCTGCTGGAAATGCCGATGCAATTGTTCAACGCGGCGGTCACGCCGCTGGCGATGAATGATCTGCGCAAGCGCGAGGGAGCGGATCGGCAACATTGGGCCCGTCGGATCACCATGGGCATGGTTGCCATTGTCGTCGCGCTCTTCGCCGGCGTCGCCATCGCCGCACTCGGGGCCGACTACGTGCTCGAGGGCACGCAATGGGAAGGGGTCGGCGAGACCATGGCGCTGCTCTCGCTGTTCTATGGCTGCAGTACCCTGGTCGGACCGCTGAACGAGATCGGTTCACTGTCGCTGTATCCGCGACGGCAGATGATGACGAATGCGGTTTCGCTGGCCGGTGCCGCGTTGGTTATGTGGTGGTTCGGGACTTTGTCGGTGGCGCTGCTCACCGCGATCGGATGCGTTTCGTTCGCGCGCATGATGGCGCATATCCAGTTTACCTGGACGCGGATGGGGGGCGCTCCTGCCCTGCCGCGTGCGGCGCGTTGAGCAGGTCTACTCGCGCCGGATCAGGCGGTCGGCGATCAGCGAAGACAGAAAGCCCGTCTTGAAGTCTCTCTCGAGCGCCTCGGGATCGTAGCTGCGCTCGACCCAGTCGAGGAAGGCGATGCCCTTGGCCTCGCCCTCGCGGGCATAGGCTTCGAAGAACGCGTCGAGGATCCCGGTCTTGGCGAAGCGGAAATGGCCGTAGCGCAACGAGAGCTGTTTCATGGCTTCGTCGAGCGGGCGGTTCTCGTGCACCAGCAGATAGAGYGCCGAGAAAAAGCCCGCCCGGTCCGCGCCCGATTTGCAATGCACCAGCGCAGGTTCCTTCAGGCCCTCGAAGAAGGCCTTGGAGCCGAGGATCGTCTCGCGGTCAGGTGCACCACGCGAACGCAGCACGAATTCGACCAGTGCGATGCCGTGGCGTTCGCAGGCTTCGCGCTGCAGCGGCCAGGCGCCGTGCTCGCGACCGCCGCGCAGGTTGACGATCGTCTTGACGCCCTGGCGGGCGAACCAGGCGACGTCGGTGGGCGCGGGTTGGGC
>NZ_JBFTZN010000083.1:0-42132 GCF_056406775.1 Allobosea sp. P1_A7 | reverse complement strand
TTTCTACACCGGCGAGATCCAGATCGACGGCGATCTCGTCGCCGCCCTCGGCGACCGCAAGCTCCAGCCCGGAATGCCGGTCGAGGTCTTCATCACCACCGAGGAACGCACCGCGCTCTCGTTCCTGACGAAACCCTTCGCCGACCACGCCAACAGGATCTTCAAGGAGAGGTGAAACGGAGCCGACACGAGGGGAGGGGCGTGGCAATGCTTCAGACAGGCGTGGCCCGTGGCCACGATCCCATCAGGGCAAGGCGCCTTGCCAAGCCTGCTTCTAACCGAACGGCCCTGACAGGGTGTCATTCTCGATATCGCCACGCAGTGCAGCTGCCTGGCTGAGACCTTGCACGGCAATGACGGCCTCCAGGCGATTGCGGGCGTGGAGCTTTTGCATCAGCAGCGTCATGTAGCCCTTCACGGTCCTTTCGCTCAGCGACAGGGCGCTTGCGATCTCCCTGTTTCGCTTGCCGCTGGAAAGCAGCCTGACGATCTGATGTTCCCGGGCACTGAAGTTCGGCATGGGCGCCGGTCGCGTGTTGACGGGCTTGTGTTTCAGGGCGCCGATGATCCGGGCTGCGAATGAGGGGGAAATGAACACCTCGTCGCGGCGTATTGCATCGATCGCCGTACAGAGTTCATCCGTCGAGCTTGATTTCAGCACGAAGCCGCTGACACCCGCATCAAGAAGCGCGATGGCGAGATTGGTATCGGTCGAGGCGGTGAAGACCAGGACCTTCATTGCTGGCCAGCCCGAGAGAACTTCCAGAAGCGCGCGGAAGGCGTCTCCGGGCATATTGAAGTCGAGGATCATCGCATCGGGGCGGTGATCGGCGGCGATGGAGCGGATGTGCCCGACAGTGGAGCCCATCGCGCTCAATGCCAGGCCGGGTTTGCGCCGGACGAGCGCAGCCATGCCCTCCAGGAGAAGAGGGTGGTTGTCGATGATGGATATTCTGTATTCGGCCATTGATGTTCCCCTGAGGCTGCGGAGAAATCAATTTTTGTGTCTATGAATATTTGAGTGTTGAGAATTTTGTCTGGATTTTGGGGGCGAATGAATGGGCGTCTCTGCGCATGATCGTTCGAATGATCGAAGCGTGGAGCTGAATTTCACGCCGTCTTGTTGTTGGGAGGATTGGCGGCGAAGGGCGGTCTCTCAAGGAGTTTGCTCCGCAATCTGGCCCTGCACGCGCCCATCTGCATGACCAGCCTGCAGAGTACCATGTGGCAGCGGCCCCACGAAGCGACGTTTCAGCCTGCAGAAGACGATGCAAGCCTGCCGTCGCGGCTGCAGTCCAGTCCGGCCGTCGGAGTTGCCAATGCGTCGGCGAGCCGAGGTTTCGTCCGGTCATCTCTTCTACTGCGGATTCCCGGTTACTGTCTCATATTTGTCTTCGCGTGCTTGGTGTGGGTTGCCTGCAGGGAAATCGGCCGAAGAGCCCATGAATACGGCTCGGGGGCACTGTTGCGCAGACGCTTATTATCCAAGGAATAAGATCACGCCCGATCGAATTTAATTGGAATCGAACGAATCGTTCGCCAGGCGCCGGGCCGGCGCAAGCCGGCACGGTTTTTTCGGGCGGCGAGTTCACTGGCAATCCCGACCGGTCTCGGATGCCGAGCGCTCTTCCGCGAGAATCCGGCGGCCAGACCTATACGCTCAATCTCGTCGATGCCTCGGTCACCGAAGGTGCGAAGGCCGTATTGGGTGACATCTTCAAGACGAGCTTCACCGTCGATCCGAAGATCGAGGGGCGGATCACGATTCAGACGACCAGGCCGGTCGACAGCGCGGGCATCGCGGAACTGTTCGAGGCATCCCTGCGGACTGTGGGCGCCGCGATTGTCCAGAACGGCAACATCTATCGKGTGGTCACGGCTGACCAGGCCGCGATGGGGGCGAGGCTCGGCGGCTCGGATGGCGGCCAGCAGATCGGAAATTCGGTCAAGGTCGTGCCGATGAGGTACATCGCGGCGACTGAAATGAAGCGCATCCTCGAGCCGATCGTGTCGTTCGGCGGGGTGGTGCGGGTCGATACATCCCGCAATGCGCTGCTGATCTCGGGCACGGCCCAGGAAATGAGCTCCATCGAGGAGGCTATTTCGGTCTTCGACGTCAACGCCATGAAGGGTATGTCGTTCGCGCTCGTCCCCGTGCGAGGCGGCGAACCCGATGCCATTGTCGATGGGGTCAACCGCATCTTCGCATCGAACGCCGAAGGCGCGATGAGCGGCATGGTCCAGCTCGTGCCGAATGCGAAGCTCAAATCCATCCTGATCATGGCGAGGCAGCCGCAATATCTGCGCGAGGCCCAGCAATGGGTTCGCCGCCTCGACGATCAGGCGGCCGGGCCGCAGCGCGAAATCCACAGCTACGTGCTCCGCAACCGGCAGGCCAAGGAACTCGTGGAGGTCCTGAACTCGATCTTCGCCAACGAGGTGACCGGCGGCGGCGATGCTGGCAGGCGCGGCGGGCAGAGGGTGCGCAGCTCCGAGCCGGATGCCGCGGCTGTGCCGGGCCAGCTGGCCCAGGCTACGGGTTTCTCAGGTGGCGGCGCGGGCGGTGACCGCTTCTCGGGCGCCTTTGGGGGCGGTGCGCCCCGCCGCAGCTTCGATATGTTCTCGGGCCTGCCCATTGGCGGTTCGACCCTGGCCACGGGAGGGCAGGAGAATGGTGCTGCCGCCGAAACGGCCGCGACGGGATTCGGAGCGAATGGACCGGGCGGCGAGCCGCGGATCAAGGTCGTGGCCGATCCCGCGCAGAATGCGCTCCTGATCCTCGCCTCTCAGGAAGACTACAAGCGGGTGGCCCGGGTCATCGCCAATCTCGACATCGTTCCCAATCAGGTCCTGATCGAGGCGACGATCGCCGAGGTGACGCTGAACGACGACCTGAAATTCGGTGTCCGCTGGTTCCTGCAGAACCAGCGGGGCAATCAGACGGGCACCTTCACCAATGCGATCGACGGGGCCATCAGCGCCGCGTTCCCGGGCTTTTCCTACGTTTTCAGGGCCGCCCAGGCCAATGTTACGATCAATGCGCTCGCCCAGGTCGGGCGGGTCAATGTGCTCGCTTCGCCGAGCCTGATGGTCGTCGACAAGAAGACCGCAACCTTGCAGATCGGCGATCAGGTGCCGATCACGACCCAGTCGGCGGTGAGCGTGCTGACGCCCGGAGCCCCGGTCGTGAACTCGGTTTCCTACAAGGACACCGGCGTGATCCTCAACATCACCCCGCGGATCAACGAGTCCGGTCGCGTCCTGCTCGATATCGAGCAGGAGGTCTCGACCGTGCAGCGAACCACCACCTCCGGCATCGACTCGCCCACATTCGGGCGCCGGCGGGTGCGCACTACCGTTGTCGTCAACGACGGCGAGGGCATCACCCTGGGCGGCCTGATCCAGGACAGGACATCGCGGGTGGCGACGCAGGTTCCGGTCCTTGGCGATATCCCGCTGTTTGGCAATGCGTTCAAGGACAAGCAGGATCTGGTCGAGAAGACTGAACTCGTGATCATGCTGACGCCGCGCGTCGTGCGGGACCTGAACGAGGCGAAGGCGGTCACCGACGAGTACCGGCGCAAGGTCGAGGCCTTTGCCCCGGTTCGCAATCCCGGTCGGGTCGTGATCCAGAACGCCAAGCGCGTGCTACGATGACACGGAGATCATCTGGGCGATCTCCGGCACTGGGCTTCCCATGGAGGGAGCATGACCGAGCACGCTCGAACCGCGCTGGCAGAGAACGATCCGCATAGCCGATCGTTCTCGGATAAATTCGGAGCCTTCCTGCTGTCGCAGGGGCTTCTCGACGCGACATCGATAGGCCGCGCCCAACGCGCCGCGGCGACTGCCGGAGATCGCTTCGATCTCGTCCTTGCCAAGCTTGGCATCATGTCCGAAGCGGATCTCGCGCTCAGCCTCGCACGCTATCTCGGACTCCCGCTCTACGCGCCTGGTGACGAGAGCCTGCAGCCGCTTCTCACCGAGAAACTGCCGCCCTCCTTCGTGATCCAGAACCGGATTCTGCCGATCCGGCTGGAGGCGGGTACGCTGACGCTCGCCGTCGTCGACCCGCTAGACCAGATGCCGCTGGATTCGGTGCGCTTCGTCGTCGACCACCCGATCCGCCACGAAGTCATCACGCTTGCCGAGTTCGAGCGTCTCGCAGCGGTACTCTATGGCGAGATGAGCGCTGCCGAAGCGCTGGCGACACCTGTTCACGCGGGCGAGGATCCCAGCGAACACGACCTGCAGCGGTTGCGAGACAGCGCCAGCGAGGCGCCGGTGATCCGCCTTGTCAACCAGATCATTTCCGCTGCGGTCGATGCCCGCGCCTCGGATATCTATGTCGAACCGATCGGGAACGGGCTCTCCGTCCGGTACCGGATCGACGGGATGCTGCGCGTCACCGAAGAGGTGCCCGCGCGGCTGCGGGCCGCCGTCATCTCGCGCATCAAGATCCTGGCGAGGCTCGACATTGCCGAGCGCCGCCTGCCGCAGGACGGGCGCATCAAGCTCGCGATCCGCGGCAATGATATCGATTTCCGCGTCGCCACCATCCCCACCATCGACGGTGAGACGGTCACGATGCGCGTGCTCGACCGCAGCCGGGTCAAACTCGACTTTTCGAGCCTCGGCTTCGAGCCGGCACAGATCGCGGTGCTGCACAAGGTCATGGAGCAGCCGAACGGGATCATCCTCCTCACGGGGCCGACCGGCAGCGGCAAGACGACGACGCTCTACACCATGCTGAAACACGTCAATCGCCCGACGGTGAAGATCTTCACCGTCGAGGACCCGATCGAATATCAGCTCGCGGGCATCAGCCAGGTGCAGGTCCAGCAGACCATCAACCTCGATTTCCCGGCCTGCCTGCGGGCTATCCTGCGGCATCACCCCAACATGATCATGATCGGCGAGATCCGTGACACGGAGACCGCCCGGATCGCGGTGCAGGCGTCGCTGACCGGCCATCTCGTCTTCTCGACCTTGCACACCAACAGCGCCGCCGAGACGGTGACGCGCCTGATCGACATGGGGATCGAGCATTTCCTGCTCGGCTCGACCTTGCGCGGGATCATGGCCCAGCGGCTGGTGCGGCGCTTGTGCACCTCCTGCGCAGAGCCGCACGAGGTCGCGCACGAGATCTCGGAGCAGCTGACTGAAACGGTTCCGGCACTTCGCCAACTCGGCCCCGCGAAACTGCTGCGGCCCCATGGCTGCGAGAAATGCGGCTTCAGCGGGTTCCGCGGCCAGCTGTCGATCGCGGAGCTGCTGGTCGTCGACGATAGCGTGCAGCGGGCGATCCTGCAGCGCCTGCCCGCGATCGAGATCGAACGCATGGCGCGCAGGGCTGGCGGCGGATCGATGTATGAGGACGGCGTCGCCAAGGCCTGGCGGGGTCTGACGACGGTCGAGGAAGTGCTGCGCGTGACGACCGCGCTGACGGTGGAGCAGCCATGAGGTTCCACTTCGAGGCATTCGATGGGGCGGGAAACCTCATCGAGGATGATGTCGAAGCCGCGTCGACCGACGAGGCGCGAGACATCATTCGCGCTCGCGGTGTCACCCCCTACGAGGTTCGGGCCTCGGGGGGAGGGGATTTCCTGTTTCGCGAGATCAGCCTGGAGCGCGGCTCGCGGCGGGTCAACGACGCGCAACTCGCGCGCCTGGCTCGCGATCTTGCTGTGCTCCTGCAGGCCGGCTTGCCGCTCGACACCGTCTTGCGCATCGCCTCGACGACCACGGAAGAGCCGCGGATGCGGGCCCTCGCGCTTCAGTTGATGGAAGGGGTTCAGCAGGGCTCGATGCTTGCGGAGATCATGGAGGGAATGCCGGGCCGCTTCCGGCCCGAATATATCCGCATCGTTCAGGCGGGCGATGTCGGCGCCGATCTCGGCGGCGCCATGCAGGAACTGGCCGAACTGCTTGACCRGCGGGTCGAGATCAGGAGCCGGATTCGCTCCGCCATGGCCTATCCGGCCCTCCTGGTCTGCCTTGCCGCGGTGTCGATCTCGATCGTTCTGGGATTGCTGGTCCCGGCGGTGACGCCGCTCTTCCTGGAGAACGGCATGCCGCTACCCACGGTCCTGGCGGCCATGGAAGCGGTTCGGCAGAACGGGGCGTGGATCCTGGGCCTTGCCGCCGCGATACTGGTCATCGGTGGGTTGGGCATCCTCGCGGCCCGGCGGAGTACTGCGCTTCGGATCAAGCTGGACAGACTCTACCTGTCTCTCCCCGTCATCGGGCGCATTGCGGAACTCCGCGAGGCGGGGCGCTTCATGCGCACGCTTGCGACCCTGGTCAAGGCCGGTGTCCCGCCGCTGCAGGCGCTTCAGGCCTCCTGTCCCCTCGTCAGGAACCAGCATACGCGCGAGCGGCTTGACCGGGCCGTCACGGATGTTCGGGCAGGCGTCAGCATCGGCGAGGCGGTCTCGGCAGCCGAGGCGCTGCCCTCTGTAGCTCAGCAGATGATCACGGTCGGCGAAGAAAGCGGCCGTTTGCAGGACATGCTGCTGCGCGCGGCCGTGATCCTCGAGCGCCAGGAACAGGTCCGGACCTCCCGCGCGCTCGCGGCGCTGACCCCGGTCATCACGATTTTCGTTGCAGGCATGATCGCGGTCATCATCTTTTCGGTGATGGGAGCCGTGCTCTCGATCAATGAACTGGCATTGCGATGACCAGGACACGGCGCGCCATCCCTGCCAATGCGGGCTTCACGCTCATCGAGGTGCTGATCTGCATCGCCATCCTGAGCCTTGCGGTGACCATGGCGGCGCCTCTGCTCAGGCGTACGCCGTCGCAGGCACAGGTGACGGCTGACGCGACCCGCCTGGCGGCTGCACTCCGGGTCACGCGCGCTGCCGCCATGGCGCAGAGCCGGGACATGCTCTTCCTGATCGATGCGGACCGGCGTATCTACGCCTCACCCGTGATCGGGGAAACGCAGATGGCGCCCCATACCAGCATCGACATGGCGCTGGCCGAGGCGGAGCGCCGCTCCTCCAGTGTCGGCGGTATCCGCTTTCTGCCGAGCGGGCGTTCGACCGGCGGCGACATCCATTTGCAGCTGAGCCAGGTCGCCGCGCGCGTGCGGGTCAGTTGGGCCACCGGCCATGTCACGCTCGATCAATAGCGCCAGGCGCAGGGGCCTGAGCGGCGGCGGCGAGGCCGGCTATACGCTGCTCGAGTTCCTGGTCGCCTTCGCGATCCTGGTGGTCGTCCTGGCCGCCCTCCTGACGGCGTTTGCCGTCGCGATGCGTGGCGACCGTCAGGCGAGCTTCCTCACTTTCGCGACGCTGCTCGCCAAGAGCAAATTGGCGTCGGCCGGACAGGACTTCCCCTTGAGGCCGGGAGCGACGGCTGCGAGGTTCGACAATGGTTATGAATGGCGCGCCGTCGTGCGCAGCTACGGCTCGGTCAGGCTGGGCGAGAACCGGCAGGTCGAGAGCCTGTGGGTCGATGTTACAGTCTCCGACCCCGCCAGCAATGGCACTCGCTCGGTGACCTTGTCGTCCCTCGAAATCGCGCCAAGGTCAGGGCCATGATGAGAAGCACACCTTCCGGAGCCCGGACCGGTGGCTTCATCCTTCTCGAGGTGCTGGTCGGGCTGATCCTGCTCTCCCTGACGCTCGGGCTCTTTGCCCTGATGCTGGGTTTTGCGAGCAGGGTCGCCGAGGCTGGGCGGCTGCGCGACCGCGGCGCCGAGATCGCCATCGGGGCTGCCGCAATCTCCGGCTGGCTGGCCGGTGCGCTGCCCCTCATTCAGCCGCGTGCGACGGAGCGGCCGCTGGTGATGTTCGAAGGTCTCGCCGACAGGGTGTCTTTCGTCACCTTGAGCAACGGAGACGCACAGCCAGGGGGAATACTTGCGATCACGATTGCGAGTGAGAACACAGGTGCCCAGGGCGCCGGCGCCCTGGTTTTCGGCTCATCGCTCATGTCGATTGGTGCCGGCGCGTTGTCGGCCCAGAACACGGGAGAGGTCCTTGCACGCGGCGTGGCTTCGGCAACATTCAGCTATTTCGGCTCGCGGGAAGAGGGTTCCCCCGGGCGTTGGCATGATGAATGGAGAAATTCCGAGCGGCTGCCGCGTCTTGTCAGCCTACGTGTCAGGGTTATCGTCGAGCGTAGGTTTGAAGATTTTGAGCTAAATTTTCCTATTATTACAGAGTGATATAATTGTATTTGTATTATTATCGAAAGAACTTGTTGCGATATTCATATGTGTTGTAGGTCTTATTTTTATTTTTTTGATTTAATTCTGCGTCGTGAGCGGTTTTGCAATCTGACGGTTCTGTAGAACCGTCTCGCTGTGATAGCATTTACGCGAGAGAAGAGGGGACTACGACCAAGGTCACGGACTTTGGTTCCATGCGCGGACCGACCTTCGCCCCTTCAGTTGCTTCCTCCTGAAAACTAGAATTCCTGCGATATTTTGCACGTTTTCAGCTCGGGGGAGGCGGTCGTGTATCTTCCACGCGAAACCACTGGCATCCGGTTGAGAGAAGCTCAGCGAGCCCTCGAGAACCGGCTCGAGATCGTCAAAGCCCTCTCGCTGGGCGAAATCACCAAACGCGACCTGCTGCGCTGGGGCTTTTTCACCGCCGGCGGGTTGCTGGTAGCGAAAAACGGGCTCAGTCCCTTCGCCAAGAGCGCCTATGCCCAGGTCCCGACCGGGGCGCCACGCAGCCCCACCTTTGGCGCGGTCAGGTATCACGACGCCATGCGGCGGCCCGAAGTCCAGAAGCCTGTGCCGCTTCTGCGTATGCCCAATGGCGATGCCGCCTGGCAGTTCGCCTCAGGAGGCCAGGAGCCGCCTGCCAAGAATTTCTCGTATCACACCGATTTCAGCAATTCCCGTGGCGCTGCCTACCGCAATCCGGTGACCGGAGTCGGGCCCATGGAAGGGCGTCCGCCAGGCGAGTTCTTCGCCCATCAGCGCTGGGAGGAACTCTATCCGAAGCAGGGCTATCTGCTGTCGCTAGGGCAGGCTCGAGTGGGCAACAGGTTCTGCGATGGCATGCCCGACCAGAACCCGAACGCGATGTGGAGCTTTGGCCCTCGGCAGCCAGGACAGGCAGGCAATATGGCCGGCACACGCAACGGTCTCGGCATGCCGATCCTGATCAAGGCGCGCTATGGCGAACCGGTCCTCACCCGGATGTACAATGATCTCCCGGTCGACCGGGCGGCGAATGGCGGCTTTGGCCGGAACGAGGTCTCGATCCATTTCCACAACGCGCATAATGGCGCCGAGAGCGATGGCGCCTGCAACGCCTTCCACTTCCCCGGCACTTTCTATGACTATCACTGGGGAATAACCATGGCCCGGCGCGACATGCCGAGCCTCTGGCCGACGGGCGACCGCGACTATGTTCGCAAATGCTCCGGCCCCGACGACGGCGATGGTCTCGTCCCCGTTCCCGGAGATTTCCGGGAAATCCAGGGCAGCCTCTGGTTCCACGATCACCGCTTCTTCTTCACCGCCGAGAACGTCCACAAGGGCATGTTCGCGGTCTGCAATTTCTACAGCGGGCCCGACCGCGGGCGGGAGGATCTCGACGACGGCATCAATCTTCGATTGCCGAGCGGCACGCAGCTGAAATGGGGCAATCTCGACTTCGACGTTAACATGGTCATTTCGAACCCGGCCTTCGACACCGATGGCCAGTGTCGGTTCGACATCTTCGACACCGACGGCTTCCTTGGCGACATGCTCTGCGTCAACGGCACCTATTATCCGCATTTCGAGGTGCTGCCGCGGCGCTACCGCTTCCGCTTCTTGAATGCGTCCATGTCGCGCTTCATCAAGCTCGCTCTGGGCGTGAACAAAAGCGCGCGGTTCTCGCAAGGCACGAAGGTGCCGTTCTACTTCATCGCCAATGACGGCAACCTGGTGGTCAACCCGATTCTGCTCACCGAACTGGACGAGCAGGGCGTTGCGGAGCGCTACGACATCGTTGTCGATTTCTCGGCCTTTGCGCCGGGCGACAGCGTCTTTCTGGTGAATCTGCTGGAGCAGACCGACGGGCGCAAGCCCAAGGGCGCCGTCTCCATGGACAAGGCCTTCAAAGGCAGGGATGACGACCCCTGCGTTGGTCCAATCCTCGAATTCAGGGTCGTCAGCCAGGTCCAGAGCGTCGACAATCCCGGCAAGGTCTACAATGCCAATAATCCGATCGACAAGGATCGCAGCGCCAACTTTGCCGATCCCGAGTGGAGAACTGGGGTCAAGACCCTGACCACCCAGATTCCGATCGTCGCGCCCGTTCGCGAGCGGGTGATCGAGTTTGGCAGGTCGGGGGATGGCGATTCACTCGGGGCGGACGGGCAGTGCACACCCGATTGCGGAGACACCAAGGCCTTCCCCTGGAGTATCAAGGTCAACGGCCAGTCGGCGCACTCGCTCAACGCCAATCGTATCTCGGTCCTGATCCCTAAGCCGGGCSAGGTTGAGCACTGGACGCTCGTCAATGGTGGCGGGGGGGGGGACCATCCCATCCACCTCCACTTCGAGGAGGGGGTCACCATGGATCGTGGAAACCTCTCCATTCCAGATACGGAGCGGTTGGTACGCAAGGATGTCTGGCGTCTGCGTCCTTCGGGGAGGGTGAAATTCCAGGTGCGCTTCGGTGAGTTCGGCGGCGCCTATGTGAACCATTGCCACAACACGGTTCACGAGGATTTCGCGATGCTGCTGCGCTACCAGCTGCTCACCCCGCCGCCAGGCGACCCCAACTACAAGGGGCAGCCGCAATATGTGCCGACGATGACGCCGATCCCGACACCCAATGGCGTCGTCTGGAAGCAGCCCGAAATTCTGCCTGAGGGCGATCCCAGGGTGGTGAAAGTCGCTTCCAAGACCTGAGCGGGCGTCTGCGCCCCGAGAAGGTGGGCCGAAGTCGAGACCGCATTCGTTACTAAAGGGGCCGTTCATGCTCAGACGACTTTTTGCGATCAGCGCCATACTCGCACTGTTTGGAAGTGTCGGCGGCAGCATCGCGGCCCCTGGTGGCTCGCCCTGGGGGCCAGGGTACCTGCCCAACGTCCCCGTCATCACGCAGGACGGCAAGACTCTGCGATTCTACGATGACGTGATCAAGGACAAGATCGTCGTCGTCAGCTTCATCTACACGACCTGTCGAGACATCTGCCCTGTGATGACGGCGCGCCTGGCGCAGGTGAAGGACAAGCTCGGCGATCTCGTGGGCAGCCGCATCTTCTTCGTCTCGATCAGCATCGAGCCGGAAGTCGACACCCCCGACAAGCTCAAGAATTATGCGGAGGTGTTCCAGACCGGACCAGGATGGGTCTTCCTCACCGGCAATGCCGCGGACATCACCGTGCTCCGGCACAAGCTTGGCGAGCGGAGCCGCAAGGTGTTCGAACATCGCAGCGATATCATGCTGGGCAACGACGTGACCGGCGAGTGGGCCAAGGATTCGGCCTTCAGCGACCTCAACACGCTCGCCATGACGATCAAGTCTATGGATCCAGATTGGCGCAACCAGATGGGGAAAGCCGAGACCGTCGCAACAGATGGTGTTGCCGCGCGCGGCGAGCGTCCCATTGCGGCGACCTCGACGGGATTGCCTGGCCAAGCCCTGTTCATCAAGGCCTGCGCCGCATGCCATACCATCGGCAGCGGCAAGCGCGTCGGCCCCGATCTCCAAGCGCTCACTGCGCGGCGGGATCGCGACTGGATCGTGAGCTACCTGATGGAGCCTGACCAGATGCGGGCGAAGAAGGACCCGATCGCGCTCGAGCTGGCGGGAGCCTACAAGATCCGCATGCCGACGCTGGGACTGTCGAAGAATGATGCGGCGGATCTGATCGCCTATGTCGACGCCATGTCCTATGTCTCTGCGTCGAACAAGAAGGCCCCCCCTGCGGGGCATCGTCACTGACCTGCATCCTGCGTGCCGGTGGTTGCCTGCCGATGGCCGGCAACCACCATTCTCGCTTTGGGAATGACATTTCCCGAGGGCAGCGCCACAGTCCCTGGGTCCTTGCCTTGGATTCGGGCGGCAGATGATGAGAGCACGGCCGGGCTGCTATCTCCATAGCCGGCCTGCGGGAAGCCCGAGGCCAGCGGACTGCGTGGAAAGCCGCAGCGACAGCGGTTTTGCGCTGCTCGTCGTGATCTGGGCGACCGGGATCCTTGGCCTGCTGTTCATGACCTACATCGTGGCGGCGCGCTATCGCGCCATCGAGGCCGCGAGCCTGTCGCAGCATGCCCGCGCCGAGGCCATGGCGAATATCGGCATCAAGATCGCGATTCTCGATCTTCTCTCCGGCACCTCGCAGGGCAAGGCTCGCAGCGGCCGCTTCGGTTCTGACGGGACGCCTGTGGGCTGCAGCTTGGGCGACGGCTGGACATTGGCGATTTCCGTCGCGGACGAGGGCGGCAAGGTCGATTTCAACACCGCAAACATGGAACTGGTCGATGCGCTCATCCGCGGCGTGAATGCCAACGGCGAGGCGGCAGCCATGATCGTGCGGAACATCAGGGGGTTGCGCGAGCTCTCGCAAGACACTGGCAGCGCGGCATCAGGGAGTTCGTCCTCGGTGCGGGCGTKGAAGTCCGTGTTCGAGCTCAATCAGATCCCCGGTATGAGCCGCGATCTGTTCCGGGCGCTGCTTCCCTTGATGACGGTCAATTCCGGCAGCACCGGCTTCGACCCCACCGTCGCACCGCTGCAATTGCTCGTGGCCCTGGCGCCGGGGGGCGCCGCCTTGTCGCGGGAGGTGGCGCGACGGGATCTGCCGGCCCTCTACATCTCCGAAACGGCAGGCAGGGCTTTCCTGATCGGGAGCGAAGCGCTGACCGGCTCCGGCGTGCGCTTTGCGCGCGACGCCATCGTCGAAATCTCGCAGGACCTGCCCACGGGCTATCGTATCCGCGAATGGCGTGAAGGGGCGGCGCGTTCGGATACCGACGCTGGCGGGCGGTTGCCGCCATGCTGAAACATCGTCCGTAAGGGCCTGCGCATGCCGGATCTCGCTCACCTCGCGGCACTCGCGGTTCTCGTCGGGCTGATCTGCTACGCGGCCGCGGTCGATCTCCGGCAGATGATCATTCCCGATCCGGTCAACCTGGCGATCTTCATATCCGGGATCGCGGCATCTTTCCTTCTCGGCGTCACCGGTCCAGCCTCGGCGTTCGCCGGGGCTGCGCTCGGGGGAGGTGGTCTCTGGCTCGTGCAACGGGCCTTTCGGGCCTATCGCGGCTATGACGGCCTCGGGCTCGGCGACGTCAAGTTCGCAGCCGCCGCAGGGACCTGGACCGGCATGGAAGGCCTCGCCATCGCGCTCGTCCTGGCTTCGCTCTCGGCCTTGCTCTACCTGCTGGCGCGCCGCCTCGTCGATTCCAGCTTCGACGCCCGGCAGCCAATGCCCTTCGGCCCGTTCCTGGGGGTGGGTGTCGTGTCTGTCACCGGCTTCGCAATCCTGACCGGGGCATCGGTGGCCGAGACCATCGATGCCTGGTTATGGCGGTTGCACGGCGGCTAAAGCATCGGCCCGAAAAGTGGATTGCGGTTTTCGGCAAGGTCGGTCCATCTGAGCGCTCAACGCGTCATCGTGGCCGGCTGGCCCTGCGCGCGGGCATGGAGCGGCAGCGTCACCTGCCGTGCTCCACGGGCCAGCGTCACCATCTCCGGATTGATCGATGCGACGACCCAGCCCTCATCGGTCGCTTCGCCCAGGGCGAACCATCGCCCGGCTTCGCGCAGCTGTCGGCGCAGCAGCGCCTTGCTCAAGCCCGAGGAGACGACGACGCCACCGATCAGATAGCTCGGTGGTGGCTCAAAGACCGGGCTCGCGACCGGCTCGGGCATGGGAGCCCTGGCGACGAAGCTTGCCGGTGGCCGCCTGCTGGAGGAGAACAGCGGCCTCGCATTCACCATGTCGGGCTGATAGCGCGGCGTTTCCGCCGGCGGAGCGAGGGCGTCGCTCGTGATTGATGCGGCCTTCGTCACCGCCGAAGCGGGCGGAGGCTCGATAGGGTCCGCCAGGCTTCGCCAGCCGAAATTCACGGCGACGGCCGCCATTGCGGCGAGTCCTGCGAAGCCTGCAGCCTTGGCGAGGCCAGCCCCGCCGATGCTCAGCCCTTTGACCATCGCGTCACCCCATAGATCTCGATCGTGACGCCCAGTTTGTTGTCGCTGGCCTCCGCCTCGCTCGGTGCTGTCAGTTTCGCGTTCCGGATGAAGAGAAACGAGGGACCGTCTTCGAGGCTCGACAGAACCTCGGCCACGCGCGGCGTCGCTGCGGTGAACTCGACCCTCGCTCCGATCATGCGATGTCCGGACCAGTTGCGCGGCGGCAAGGTCGTCACCGAATTGAAGCTCACGGCGTGCTGATCGGCGACCTCGCGGAGCCGGGTCAGCAGGTCGGCCGTCGAAAGGCTCTCGGTGTCACCCTGGAGAAAGCGCCGCCTGGCCCCGTCGACATCCTCCGGGCGCAGCGCGGATAGCGACTGCCTGCGCGCGACAGCCGAGCCAAGATGCTCGATCATGACGGCGTTCTGGGTGATCTGGGTTTCCTGGACCCTCAGGATCTGGAGCGCGGGGTCGATCACGAACAGGTAGATCCCCGCCAGGATCAATCCGTTCGCGGCGATGAAGGCGGAGAAACGGGTCCAGCTCTTGATCTGTCGCCACATTTCATTTGCCCTCCTCGGTTGGGAGACGGGCCTTGCGCAGGGTGGCGCGGAGCGAGAAGTTCTCCTTGCCTGTGGCCCGGTCGAAGACCAGTGGCCCGGAAAGGGCCGCATTGTGCAGGATCGGCGATTCCTCCAGCAGTTTGATCAGGGCCGGAGCCGCATCGGAATAGCCGGTCGCGCGCAGATTGGCGCCGGTGATCTCGAGTTCCGTCAGGAAGGTTGAATCGGGAAGGATGCGGGACATCTCGTCCCAGACCTGGACGATGCCAGGTATGCTCCGCTGCGCTGTCAGCCGCGAGACGTCGTCGGCGAGCCCAAAGACGGATCTGAGGCTTTCCGTCGACTGCTGGGCGGGTCCCGAGATCTCGGCAATCTCCGCTTCCATGCTCTTCAGGAGCTGGGCCTGCCGCCAGGCGAGGACGAGATACCCGGTTACTGCGCCGAGCACCGTGAGCAGCACGAGCGCGATGGCGATCCGCTTGAACCAGGGGGAGGGTGTGTGTGGCTTCTGCGCAAATGGGACGGATACCGGGGGCAGGCCTTCGAAGGCGGGCCCCTCCAGCGTCGCGATCTCGGAGGGAGCGGCGGCAAGGCGCGCCAGCATCTGATCGAGCACCGCGCGGGGAAGCAGAAGATAGCGCAGTTCGAGCTTCCCGGCGGCTGCTCCCCTCAGATCATAGCCGACAAAGATGTCCTCGGGCTTGAGCGGTGTTTTCCGCGCGATGTGCTCCCGAACGATGCCTTCGGCCCGCGTCTGGGCGCGCCGCGGGATGACGAGCGACTGGGCGATGGCCTGAGGAGCCGAGAGCACGAGCCGGATTCGGCTGCTGGGTGCGAAGGAGGCCGCCTGCTCCTTGCAGCGGTTGAGCACGCTGCGGCTGTACTGCGCCCAGTTCGCGCGCTCGGCAATCAGCTCCCGGCCATCCGGCGCAAAGAGCGTGATGGTGACATGCTCCTCGGCAGGGACGATGACGAGCCGCAGGAAGCGGTCGGGCGCGGCCCATCTGYGGAGCGTATCGGGAAGAGAGGCCCGTAGCTCCTTGGCCCAGAACTCCGCGAGGGAGGCGATCCCTGAGCTCAGCCGACGGGAGCCGGTCATCGGGTCACGTTCCCGCGTGTCGCGGAAAGCTGCCTTTGCGCCAGGCTGTCCTCGCCTCCGCCCGGCCGGTCATTGCCGGCAATGGTGATCGCGAAACCGCGCCCATCATTCTGCACGGCATAGCCATAGGGCCTGCCCCACGGGTCGCGCGGAACAGTCGAGCCCTTGAGATAGGGGCCGTTCCAGGTTCGCAGATTCGACGGTGCGGCGACCAGAGCCTGGAGACCCTCCTGTTCCAGCGGGTAGCGGCCGTTGTCGATGAAGAACAATTCCACCGCGTTCGAGAGCGTCGTCGCCTGGATACGCGCGGTCGAGACCTTGGCATCGGTGAGATAGCCCACGACACKCGGGCCGATCAGGCCGACGACCAGGCCGATGATGCTAAGGACGACGAGCACTTCGACGAGGGTGAAGCCGGCCTGGCTCCGTCCCTTGTGCTGATGGCGGGTTGCCGCGACCATGCCACGCGATGACTGGTGCGGCAGGCCTTGCGATGTCGGGGGCTTGAGGCGATGCGGTTCCCGCTGATCCTCGCGTCCCGCAAGCTGAACCGCCGCCGGCATGCTTGCCGATTGCGTTTCCGGTCGCCAGCCAGGCCGCAGCTTCGCTGCGCTGGCGAGCATGGTGGCACGCATGCTGTCTGTCATCTTGGTCATGCCATTCCCCGCAGTCGAAGCCAGGTCCGAGGACGTCTATGGCGGGGACGCCGCCACGACGATCAACCTGGCGCACGGGCCGGGGAAACGCCTCGATGCACCGGGACCAGGCCCGGCGGAGGCTGTTCGATGCTTGAGGAACAGGCGCCGTATCACGTCGAGCGCTCCCTTCCGTGGTCCTCCATTATATCCCTCCTCGCCAGCGGTTTGGAACGGACCTTGGTCTGACGAGCTCGCCTCGTGGCCACCCTAGAAACGTCGGATGAAGCGCCCGCCCAACCCGGCGGKACCAATGGTTCCGGCGGACAGGCCTCTGCGCGATACTGGCGCCCGGATTGAGTCGTCTGGCCGCGCCCACGCAGCTCGACGGGATTTCAGCAGGGCAGAGAGCCATGGCAGGTCAGATGTTCGATGACGCGCCCGTACAGGTCGAGGTCGAGACGCCGGAGGGGGCGTTCCTTCTCGCCATCGACGTGGCGCGCGCGCCCCTGACCACCCGGAATTTCCTCGCCTATGTCGATGGCGGGCTCCTCGACAATGCCTCGGTCTATCGGATCGTGACGCTGGCCAACCAGCCGCCAGCGACGGTACACAAGATCGAGGTCATCCAATGGGGCTGGCCGGCGCCCGCCGACGAGCGCGAGCCACCCTTTCCGCCCGTGCCGCATGAGCCGACGTCGGTGACCGGGCTGCGGCATCTCGACGGCACGCTCTCGCTGGCGCGGCTCGCGCCAGGCACCGGCGGCCATGGCTTCTTCATCTGCGTCGGCGACCAGCCGGAACTGGATGAAGGCGGCGGCCGCAACCCGGACAGGGCGGGCTTTGCGGCCTTCGGCAAGGTGATCGCAGGGCGCGACGCGATTCAGCGGATTTTCGCGCGGGCCGAGCCGGTCGAATATCTGGAGACGCCGATCCGGATCCTGCGCGCACGGCGCCGGATACAGTCCTGAACGCGGCATGCTGCCATCAAAGCAGATCGCCCCGCGAACTGGGTWCGCGGGGCGATCGTGGACTGTTGTCCGACCTGACCATGCAGGCCTCGGACATGGGCTGATGGGGCTTACTCGCCCTGGTTCATCACGATCGGCTTCAGCACATTGCTGGGCAGGCCGTATTTGGCGATCAGCGCGTCATAGGTGCCGTTCGCTTGGAGACGATCGAGCGCACCCTTGACCGCATCGCGCAGCTGCGTGCCTTCGGCGGTCTTCGGGAAGGGGATGCCGGTCAGCGAACGGGTGAAGGGCGTGCCGAGCGGGACATAAGTGTTGGGCTCGAGCTTCTGGTTGTGGCTCATGGTCTCGCTGCCCTGGACACCGCCCTGCAGGCGCTGCGTCTTGAGCTGCGTGCGCGCATCGACCGAACCCTCGGTGCCGACGACGTTGATCGCGGGCTTGCCCTTGGCGACGCAATTGGCCTCGCTCCACTCGCCGATCTGGCGGGGCCAGTTAGTCGAGCGGCTGGCGCCGACGCTCTTGCCACAGAGGTCCTCAGGCGTCTTGATCGAGCCGGCAAGCGCGGTGACGGTGTAGAACTGGGCGCCCGAGACCATGTAGTCGATGAAGTCGGCAGTCTCGCGACGGGCCGGCAGGTCGCTCATGCCGGCCATGACCATGTCGACGCGGCCGGTATGCAGCGACGGCAGCATCTGGGCGAAGGCGGTCTCCTGCCACTCGGCCTTGACGCCAAGTTCCTTGGCGATGGCCTCGCCGAGCTCGTAGTCGAAGCCGGTCATCGTGTTGGTGGCCGGGTCCTTGTAGACGATCGGCGCATAGTTCGGCTGGGTCGCGATGATGATCTTGCCGGCGGTCTTGATGCGCTCCGGCAGGGCCTGGGCCTGGGCGGACAGCGCGGTGGCGGCGAGCAGCGTCGCTGCCAGGGTGAAACGAAGCATCGGGTTCTCCTTTTTGACCGATTATTTCAGAACGGCGGCGATGAAGTCGCGCGTGCGGGCCTGTTGCGGCGCCACCAGAACGGCATTGGGCGGGCCGCGCTCGACGATCTCGCCCTTGTCCATGAAGACGACATCGGTTGCGACCTCGCGGGCGAAGCCGAGCTCATGCGTGACGACGATCATCGTCATGCCGCTGGCCGCGAGATCGCGCATCACGGCGAGCACTTCGCCGACGAGCTCGGGGTCGAGCGCCGAGGTCGGCTCGTCGAACAGCATCAGCTTCGGCTTCATCGCCAGCGCCCGGGCGATCGCGATGCGCTGCTGCTGGCCGCMGGAGAGCTCGATCGGGTAGGCGTTGCGCTTTTCGGAGAGGCCGACGCGGGCGAGCAGCTTCTCGGCTTCGGCGATCGCTTCCTGGCGTGGGCGCCTCAGCACCGTGACCGGGCCCTCGATGATGTTCTCGAGCACCGTCATGTGGTTGAACAGGTTGAAGCGCTGGAAGACCATGCCGGTCGAGAGGCGCTGGCGCGCGATCTCGGCGTCGCTCAGTTCATGCAGCTCATCGCCCTTGATGCGAAAGCCGATCAACTGGCCATCGACCCAGATCGCGCCCTGGTCGATTTTCTCGAGCTGGTTGATGCAGCGCAGCAGGGTGCTCTTGCCGGAGCCCGACGGCCCGATGATGCATTGCACCGTGCCAGGCGCAATGGTCAGCGAGACATTGTTCAGCGCGCGCAGGTCGCCGAAGCGCTTGGTGACGTTGGCGGCGGCGACGATCGCATTTGCAGGGGAGGCGTTCATGCTCCGGCCTCCTCGACGATCTGCGGCTTGGCACGGCGGTCGCCGCGCCCCTTGGAGAAGTAGCGCTCCAGGAAGAACTGGCCGATMTGCAGCAGCGTGACGACGATCAGGTACCAGCCGGCGGCGACGATCAGGAGCTCGATGACGCGGGCATTGGCATAGTAGATCGTCTGCGCATTGCGCAGGATCTCGGAGAACTGGATCACGCTGGCGATCGAGGTCAGTTTGACCATGCTGATCACCTCGTTGCCGACCGGCGGGATGATGACGCGCATCGCCTGCGGCAGCACGATCCGCCTCAGCGTCGTCAGTCGTGTCATGCCGATCGACTTGGCGGCCTCGGTTTGCCCGACATCGACGGAGAGAATGCCGCCACGCACCACTTCGGCGGTGTAGGCGCCCTGGTTCATGCCGAGCCCGAGCAGCGTCGCCATGAAGGGGCCAATGATGTCGATGGTGCGCCACTCGACCAGGCCGGGGATGCCGATCGTCGGGAAGACCAGCGCGAGGTTGAACCAGAGCAGGAGCTGCAGCAGCAGCGGCGTGCCGCGGAAGAACCAGATGTAGAACAGCGCGACGCCGCGCAGCACCGGGTTCGGCGACATGTACATGATGGCGAAGATGACGCCGAGCGCGATGCCGAGCGCCATGGCGCAGACCGTCATGATGATGGTGTTGACGAGCCCGCTCAGGATTGCGGGCGCGGTGAAGAACTGCCCGACGACCTTCCAGTCGATCTGGCCTTCGGCGAAAGCCTTCATCACCCAGGCCAACACCAGAATGATGAGCGCGGCAGCGACCCAGCGCCCGTAATAGCGGCGCGGCACGAGCTTCAGCCCGGCGATCCCGGCAAGGTCTCGCCCTATTCCAATTCCGACTGCGCTGGTCATCGCTGCGCTCCGCGGGTCCAAACGTCAAAATCCGCGAGCCAGATGCGGAACCGGCTAATCTGCTCGGCGACGCGCGCTGGCGCGGTGCCGCCAAAACCGCTGCGGGCGGCCACCGCGGCATCAAGGGTGAGACAGGCCCTTACATCCTCACCGAGGCGCGGATCAATGGCGCGGAGCTCGATCGGCTCGAGTTGTTCGAGCTCGCGCCCCATTTCCTCGCAGTAGCGGACCAACGTCCCGGTGATCTCGTGAGCTTCGGCAAAGGGCACGCCCTTGCGCGCGAGATAGTCGGCGACCTCCGTCGCCAGCGCGAAGCCGGTGCCGGCCTGCGCCCGCATCACCTGCGGATGCGCTTCCATGCTGGCGATCAGTCCGGCGAAGGCCGGCAGCACTTCGCCCAGCACGTCGACGGCATCGAACGCGGCGCGCTTGTCCTCCGCGAGGTCGCGATTATAGGCGAGCGGCAGGCCCTTGAGCGCGCCGAGCATGGTGACGAGGTCGCCGGTCAGCCGCGCCGCCCGGCCGCGCGAAATCTCGGCGATATCCGGGTTCTTCTTCTGCGGCATGATCGACGAGCCCGTGGCGAAGGCGTCGTCGAGCGTGACCCAGCCGAACTGGCGCGAGGTCCAGAGCGTGACCTCTTCGGCCAGTCGCGAGAGATTGGTCGCGAGCATGGCGGCGACGAACAGGAATTCCGCGACATGGTCGCGCGCACCGACGGCATCGACCGAGTTTTCGCAGGGCGCGTCATAGCCCAGTGCCTTGGCGCTGAGTTCGGGCGTCAACGCGATCGCCGAGCCGGCAAGCGCCGCCGCGCCGAGCGGCGACTGGCCGGAACGGCGCTCCCAATCCTGGAGGCGCGAGGCGTCGCGGGCGAGAACCTGGCCATGCGCCATCAGCCAATGGCCGAATGTCACGGGCTGGGCGCTCTGCAGATGCGTGAAGCCCGGGCAGACCGAGGCGGCGTGGGTGTCCGACTGGGCCGCGATGGCGTCCAGCAGTTCCACCAGCATGGCGCCGATCAGGCGAACCTGCTCGCGCAGATAGAGTTTCAGGTTGTTGGCCGCCTGGTCGTTGCGCGAGCGGCCGGCGCGGAGCTTGGCCCCGGCGTCGCCGATCCGGGCGATCAGGACGCGCTCGACGAAAGTGTGGACATCCTCGTCATCGGCGCTCGGGCTCAGGGTCCCGGCCTGGACCTCCTGCGAGATGGCTTCGAGGGCAGCAATGATCGCCTCCATTTCGGCGGCCGTGAGCAGTCCGGCGCGCAGCAATTCCGCTGCATGGGCCTTGCCGCCGGCGATATCCTGGGGGGCGAGACGGGCATGGGCGCTGGCGGCGCTCGAAAGCCGCATCAGCCGCGGATCCGGCTGCTTGCGGAAGCGGCCACCCCACAGGCGTGTCGTCTGGTTCATCGCTCTCCCCTTTGGTCTTTTGCAAAGACTGCCCCTTGACCCGTCAGCCAGCAAACGAAACGATCTCCGAAGGGTAGTCCAAAAAGGAATAGCTATTGTGGCCGGCAATCGCCTCCCGCCATCGACGACCGGACTCAGGGTTTTCCTCGCGGTTGCGCGGCTTGGCTCGACCGCGAAGGCGGCCGTCACGGTCAATCTGACGCAGAGCGCCGTCTCCAAGCAGATCCAGGCGCTCGAGGAGCATCTGGGGACGACGCTGTTCGAGCGCACGCCGCAGGGGCTGAAGCTGACGGAAGCGGGCTCCATCTATAACCCCTATGCCGAGGCTGCGATCGAGCAGATGGAACGCGGCGCGCGGCGCCTGAGCGAACGCGCCGCCCAGGGGCGGCCGATCCGCCTCCACATGATCGCCATCGCCGGGGAACGCTGGCTGATGGAGCGCTTTCCGGTCTTCGCCCAGGCCCATCCCGAGATTGACGTGCAGTTCACCAATTTCGTCAGCGAGGAGGAGACGGAGGAGCCCGATATCGACATCGGCTTCAGCATTTCCAGATGCCGACCTTCTGGGCCGAATTCACCGAGACGCATGGCCTGCGGGGCGCGGTTCCCGCGCATACCGTGCGCTACGGCTACTATTCGGTGATCATCCGCGCGGCGATGGCGGGGCTCGGCGTCGCGCTGGCGCCACGCTGCTATGTGGCGGAGGAACTGGCTTCGGGCGCCCTGATCAACCCGCTCGGTCTCGGCTTCGAGAGCGCAACCGGCTGCTGGCTCACCTTCAGCCCCAACACCGAGCACAGGCCGGGCTTCGAGGCGCTCGTCGCCTGGCTGCGCGAGGAGGCGGCGATCTTCGAGGCGGCGACGCTGGCCAAGGAGGCCAATGATGCGTCGGCCGTCGCCGCCAGCACTGCTCCGGTGCCCCGGCAGGCAAGACGCAGCAGCGCGTCCTGAGCCGCGCTTCCGTCCCCGATGGCCTGCAGGATCAGCGCTACAGGAAGCCCGTCGAGATCCACGGCACAGCGGCGACGATCACGAGGCCGATGAGCAGGGCGAGCATATAGGCTCCGATATATTTCRGGC
The DNA here is from genome assembly GCF_056406775.1 of Allobosea sp. P1_A7. Taxonomy (NCBI): domain Bacteria; kingdom Pseudomonadati; phylum Pseudomonadota; class Alphaproteobacteria; order Hyphomicrobiales; family Alloboseaceae; genus Allobosea; species Allobosea sp. P1_A7. The sequence goes on along the minus strand of NZ_JBFTZN010000083.1, from coordinate 19,635 downwards.
CCTCGTCCGGGTTGACCTTGCTGATCGCGCAGGCGCCGTAATAGCCGACGCCGAAGGGCGGGGCGAAAAGGCCGATGCCCATCGCGAGCACCACCACCATCGCGTAATGGACCTCGTGCACCCCGACCTGCTTGGCGATCGGGAAAAGCAGGGGGCCAAACAGCACGACAGCGGGGATGCCTTCGAGCACGCTGCCGAGGATGACGAAGGCGAGGATGGAGATCGCCAGGAAGCCCCAGGTGCCGCCGGGAATCGCAGACATCATGCGGGCGAGATCCTGCGAGAAACCCGATTGCGTCAGGCCCCAGGCCATGGCGGTGGCGCAGCCGATGATGAAGATGATCGCGCCGGTCAGCGAGGCGGTATCGACCAGCATCTTCGGCAGGCGCCGCCAATCGAACTGGCGGTAGAGCAGCAGGCCGGCGAGCACGGAATAGGCGATGCCGATGGTCGAGACTTCGGTCGCCGTGGCGACGCCCTCGACAACCGCGGCGCGGATGACGAAGGGCAGGGCGATGGCGGGCAGCGCGATCAGCGCGAGCTTGCCGATCTGCCGGCGCGACTGGCGCACGACATGGCCGAGATCCTCGTGGCGATAGCGCCATCTGACGACGCAGCAGAGTGCGACGCCGAGCACCATTGCCGGCAGCAGGCCGCCGGTGAACAGGGCCGCAATCGAGACGCCGGTGACCGAGCCGATGGTGATCAGCACGATCGAGGGCGGGATCGTCTCGGTCTGCGCGCCGGTCGCCGAGAGCAGGGCGACGAGATCGCCCGGCGCCGCGCCGCGCGCCTTCATTTCGGGGAAGAGCACCGGCGCGATCGCGGCCATATCGGCGATCTTCGAGCCCGAGATGCCGGAGACCAGATACATCGCGCCGATCAGCACATAGGACAGGCCGCCGCGGACATGGCCGAGCAGCCCGGCCAGGAACTCGATCATGGCACGCGCCATGCCGGTCATCTCGATCAGCGCGCCAAGGAAGATGAAGAGCGGCACGGCGAGCAGCATGATGTGGCTCATGCCCTCATCGAGCCGTCCGACCATGACGATCAGGGGGGTCGAAGTCGTCAGCGCGAGATAGCCGAAGGTCGCCAGCGCAAAGGAGAAGGCGATCGGCACGCCGGAGAAGACGTTCAGCGCGACGACGCCGACGAAGAAGATCACCAGGTTGAGTTTGCCGAGCGGCTTCAGGACGGGGCCGGCAAGCCAGAACAGCAGCAGGAGGGCGGCCGTCAGGGCAATCGCGATCAGGGCCGGCTTGAACGAAGGCAGGCGCAGCATCCGGCAGAAGGCGACGACCAGCATCAGGCCGATACCGGCCGGGATTGCGGCTGCGCGCCAGGCATTGGTGATTTCGAGCGCCGGAGTGACGATGAACGCCTCCTCCTCGGCATACTCGAGCGCATGCGGCAGGAGCAGCAGCAGGAAGGCAATGCCGGCGGTGATCGCCAGCGCCTCGAGGCAGGCCCGCGTCTGCGGGCCGACACGGCTGACCAGGCCGGTCATGCGCATATGCTCGCCGCGCCGGAGCGCAACCACCGCGCCCAGCATGGAGAGCCAGAGGAACAGGATCGAGGCCAGTTCGTCCGACCAGACCAGCGGTGCATGGAAGACGTAGCGCGCCGTGACGCCGGCGCCGAGCAGGCCGATCTCGATGACGACGAGCACGGCCACGACCAGTTCGACCAGCCCGCCGACGCTGCGGTCGACGAGGCCGACAGCGCGGCCGAGGCCGCTGGAGGGCCGGATGGCAGGCGCTTGCGACGCTGCGGCCTGAAGCTCCATGACGTTTCTTCCAGTCGTTGTTTTCGTGCCTTATAGGCGTGCGCGTGGCATCAGGCGAGCGCGATGGCAGCCGCTTCCCGGGCAACGGGTATTCGCTGGAGTCCGGCCTGAAACTGGCGAATCCACGGAGCGGGAATTGCGCAGCCGGCGCTGCTATGCTGTTGCGGGCGGCTGCTACCCCAGAAACCCTGCCGCCCCAGAAGCCGAGTGAACCCGTGATTCCCTGGATCCAGATCGATACCGCGACGATGCCGGGTGGCGGCGGCGAAATCCGCCTCAAGCAGCGCGGTGCGGAGTTCTCGATCATGCTGGGCGCGATCGAGCTGATGAACAGCCGCCTCAGCGGCTCGGAGGAGGCACTGGCAACGCTGGTCGCGGCGCGTCTTGCCGGCCGGCCGGAGCCCCGCATCCTGATCGGCGGGCTCGGCATGGGCTTTACCCTGCGCGCGGCGCTGGCGGCGTTCGGGCAAGGCGCGCAGATCGTGGTCTCGGAGCTCGTGCCGGCCGTCGTCGCCTGGGCCCGCGGTCCGATGGCTCAGGTCTTCGGCGATTGCCTCGCCGATCCCCGTGTCACCATCCGCGAGGAGGATGTCGCACGGACGATCGGCGCCGCTCCCGCGGCGTTCGATGCGATCCTGCTCGATGTCGACAACGGCCCGGAGGGGCTGACGCGCCGGGCGAATGACGATCTCTACGACATGGCGGGCCTCGCCGTCGCACGCGCAGCCCTGCGTCCTGGCGGCGTCCTCGCCGTCTGGTCGTCCGGTCCCGATCATGGCTTCACCCAGCGCCTGCGCAAGAGCGGCTATGCCGTCGAGGAGGTGAAGACGCGCGCCAACGGCAAGCGCGGGGGCGCAAGGCACGTGATCTGGCTCGCGACCGGTCCGGGTGCCGCCCAGTCCGAGCGCGCGCGGCGGGCCGGTTCATGATCGCTCCTGACAGGAGGGCGCGCGCAGCGTCGCTATAGATCCGACATGCCGAGACGTCCGCCAAAACCCCTCTCGATCAGCCCGTCGCAGGCCCGCCGGATCTGGCTACGCGCCCAGCGGCTCGATACGCTCGCTCCCTTTGGCGACGGCTCCGAAGCCACGCCGGCGGCGGTGGACCATCTCGGCTATGTGCAGATCGACACGATCAACGTGGTCGAACGCTGCCATCATCACATCCTGTGGACGCGCATTCCGGACTATCAGCGCGCGCATCTGCGCCAGGCCCAGAGCATCGACAAGAGCGTCTTCGAATACTGGACGCACGCGCTGGCCTATGTCCCGACCCAGGATCTGCGCTTCTTCCTGCCCGAGATGAAGCGGCGGCGCGAAAACCCTCCGAGCTGGTTCAATTCGGTGACGAACGAGGACCTGCGCAAGGTCATGGGCCGCGTTCGGCGCGATGGCGCGCTCTCGATCCGAGACATCGACGATGATGTGCTCATCGAGAAGGATCATGCCTGGGCGAGCCGCAAGCCCTCGAAACGCGCCCTGCAGCTCGCCTTCTTCAGCGGTGCGCTGACGATCTGCGAGCGCGCCGGCATGCTGAAGAGCTACGAGCTTCCGGAGCGGCATTTTGGCTGGGAGCGCGCCCCACGCCCGGCGACCGAGAAACAGGTTCTCGACTATCTCCTCGACCGGGCCTTGCGATCGCAGGGCATCGTCAGCCTCGACTCGGTCTGCCATCTCGACGCGCCGCGCAAGCCCGCGATCCGCGAGTTGATCGAGACGAGGCTACGCCGCAGAACGCTCGTGCCTGTCACGATCGAAGGGGYGGGAAAGCAGGAGCATTGGGCGCAACCCGCCATGCTCGAACCGACGCCGGCACCGGATGCCGAGCTGGTCCATATCCTTTCGCCCTTCGATCCGCTGATCATCCAGCGCAAGCGGCTGAAGCTTTTCTTCGGCTACGATCACCTGTTCGAGGCCTATGTGCCGAAGGAGAAGCGGGCGATGGGATATTTCGCCCTGCCGGTTYTGGTCGGCGACGAGATCGTCGCGGCGATCGACCTCAAGGCCGATCGCGCGAACGGGACGCTTCTCGTCCAGCAATGGAACTGGGTCGGCAAAGGCTCTCCCGAGCGGCACAAGGCGGCCATCGAGGACGCGTTGCACCGGTTCGAGCGCTTCCAGCTGGAGACCTGATCCAGCTGGCTCAGGCTTGCGTTCAGCCGAAGAGATTGCGGAACTGCCGCGGCTGGGAGCGCAGATACTGGTTGGGCGCCTTGACGCTGGCACCGAGATGGGCGGCGGCGTGCCAGGRCCACCGCGGATCGTAGAGGATGCCGCGCGCCAGCGCGACGAGATCGGCATCGCCGGTGCCGACGATCGCTTCGGCCTGATCCGGCTCGGTGATCGGAAGCCGACCGGGATCTCCGCAGGGACCACGGCCCGCACGGCATCATAGACTTCGAGCGGCAGGCGCATGCGGTTCTCGAGCGAGCCGCCATACTCATCCCCGCGCTGGTTCGAGAGCGGCGAGAGGAACTGGTGCAGGAGATAGCCGTGGGCGGCGTGCAGCTCGATCGCCTGCAAGCCCAGCCGCACGGCGCGCTTGGCCGATGCGGCGAAGTTCTCGCGGATGCGGGCGATGCCTGCGAGATCGAGCGCGAGCGGCGCCCGGGGATGATCGCCAAACGGGATGGCGGACGGGGCAAGCGTCTGCCAGCCGCCTTGGTCGAGCCCGAGCTGGCCGCCGCCTGTCCAGGGCGCGGCCACCGAGGCCTTGCGCCCGGCATGGCCGAGCTGGATGCCGATCGGCATGTCGGAATACGCACGGACCGCCGCCAGCGTCCTGGCCAGGGCCGCTTCCGTCTCGTCCGACCAGAGGCCGAGGTCCAGCGGGCTGATCCGGCCCTCCGGCTCGACGGCCGTCGCCTCGATGAACATCAGCGCGGCGCCGGACAGGGCGAGATGGCCGAGATGGATCGTATGCCAGTCGGTCGCCCGGCCATCCTCGGCCGAATACTGGCACATCGGCGCGATCACGATGCGGTTGGCGAGTTCGAGGCCGCCGAGCTTGTACGGGGTGAAGAGCTGGCTGGTCATGATGCCTCCGGCGGTTCCATCGCGCCGCGCGGACGGACCCGCCGACCGGCTGTTTCTAGCCGTCTCGCCAAGCCGCTGACTACAGGCAACAGCGCAAGGGCACGGTTGCAGTTGCGAAGAGAGCGCTACGGCGCTCCCGTGGCAGCCGAGACCAGCCAGATCGCGACGGGGAAGGTCAGCGCCGCCAGGGCCGTGGAGAGCACGATCGCAGCCGCGATTGGCCGGCTATCGGTCTCGAAGCGCTCGGAGATGACGAAGACATTCGCCGCGATGGGGAGGGCCGAATAGAGCACGCCGGCCGTGACCCAGAACGCGTCAAGCTTGAGCACGACGGCAAGCACGATCCAGGTCACCAGCGGGTGCAGCACGAGCTTGCCGACGACCAGTGGTGCAATCCCGAGGGCCGGGAGCTTGCTGCCGCCACCGCTCCATTGTCGCGCCGCGAGGCCGAGCGCGAAGACGCCGACCGGCGCAGCCGCATTTCCGAGGAAGGAGAGGAAGCGGTCGACCGGTTCCGGGATCGCGACCCCGCTGACCGAGAGCGCGAGGCCGCCTGCGATCGACAGCATGAAGGGGTTGAGGATCGTGCCGCGAATGAGCCGGCCGGCAATGGCGGGTGCCGAACCGGCGCCGCGCCCGGCCTCGATCAGCCCGATCGACAGGGGCACGACCAGCGCCGTGTCGCAGATCAGGCCGATCGCGATCGGCGCTGCGGCGCGCTCGCCGAGGAAGGCCAGCATCAGGGGAATGCCGAGAAAGGCGAAATTGCCGCCGACGAGGCTCTGCCCGCGCGAGACCGCATTGGGGAAGGGCAGGGCGCGCAACCGCGTGCCGATGAGGATGCCAAGCGCCATGATCGTCACGCCGATTGCTGCCAGCGCCACGAAGAAGGTCGTGTTCCAGAGCTCGGCGATCGGCTGCCGCGACATCACGCGCAGCACCATTGCCGGCGTCGCGATCATGAAGGCGAAGGTGTTGAGCACCCTGACGGAATCGGGGCCGAACAGCGTGCGGCCGGAAACCAATGCGCCGAGCGCGATCACCGCGAAGAACGGCGTGCTGGTGGCAAGGAATTGAAGCATCGATTGCGCTGACGGCTGGAGAACCCGCGCGTCGTCCCGGCCGTGCCTGTCCCGGCACCGGAATGACGCGCGTTGTCCTGCTCTCTACCAGCCGGGACTTGGCATTGGCCATGCGGCCCGATGCCTGACCGCCCGCCGCCAACGCAGGCCCCGTCGTGATCAGTTCGCCTGGAAGGCGCCGATCATGTAGCTCTCATTGCCGATCTCGGTGACGCGGCCCTTCACCTCGTAGCTCGCGAGATCGACGATCCAGACCACGCTGGAATTCGACTTGCCCTTGGGCGCTCCGGTGATCGCGGCATATTTTCCGTCGGGGGTGATCGCGATGCCGCGCGGGCGGGAGGGCTCGCCGCCGGGCGTCTTCAACTCGACCCTCTTGATCGTTGCCGGCTGCCCGGCGATGGCCTTGGCGACATCGATGATGTCGATATTGTTCGAGCGGAAATGCGTCGACAGGATGCGCTTGCCGTCCGGCAGGAACGCCGCCACGAAGGGGCGTGTCGGCACGGACTTGTCGTCGGTGCCGACCAGCACGCGGGCGACCTCGGCCTTGGCAGGGTCCGACAGCGCCTTCTCGACATCGATGATCGAGACGGTATTGCCGGGCCTGTCGGTCTGCGCGTTCTCGCGCGAGGCATGCGCCACAAGCTTGCCGTCCGGGCTGGTCGAGATGCCGAAGCCGCCCGCCTGCACGGGAATGCGCGCGATCTCCGCTCCGACTTCACCCGCAATCGCCTTTTGCAGGCTGATCACCGAGATATCGTCCGTTCCGCCATTGGCGCCGAAGATCGTGCCCCCACCGAGCGGACTGATCGTCACGCCGTTGGTGTCAGGGAAACAGCCGAATTTCGGGTCGGGCGCGCGGTGCGGCACGGGATCGGGAGGGCATGGGAAGCCGGGCTTGCCGAAAGCCTGCTCGACCCGACGAATGACCTTGTTGCTGGCGAGGTCGACGATGCTGATATGGCGGCCRCCATCCTCGTCGCCCTTCTGTTCGGCATGGGCGAGCGCGGCATGCCGGCCGTCAGGAGCGATCGCGAAGCCGGTCGGCCCAAAGCCTTCCGTCTCGATATAACCCTCGACGGCCGCAAGCGTGCCGTTGCTCGCCGGATCGAGCGCCTTCTTGAGATCGACGATGGTGACGGTGCCGGCATGGCCGTGCTGGAAGGCGGCGGCATCGTCGGGCCTGGTGCGGCCGGAATGATTGACCACATAGGCGCGCCGGTAATCCGGCGCGATGGTGATGGTGATCGGCTGGCCGCTGGAGATTGTGTCGGCCTTGCCGGTCCCGGTCGCGTCGATATCGGGCGTGACGCGGATGCGGTTCACCACCGCTCTCGGCGTGCCGTCATTGGCCGGATCGATCGCCCTTTCGAGGTCGATCACCAGGACGACATTGTCCCAGCGCCCGCTTGCGAGGAAATAGTCCTTTGCCATGGCGGCCTGTATTCCTCCGGCAGCGATCAGCGCCGTGACGCCAGTCAGAAGCATCGTCCTTAGCATCGTCCGTCCTCCTTCGGCTCACCCGTTTGTCCGGGTCCTTGGTTGGGATGCCTGCTGCCGCTCCGGCTTTTCGCGTCAGCCCTCCAACGCCATGTCGAGCACGCGGGCGACATGCAGCGCCTCTCGGCCTGCACCATCGTGGATCTGGTGGCGGCAACTCGTGCCATCGGCAACGACGAGGTCCTGCGCGCCTGCCTTGCGCACTGCCGGCAGCAGCGAGAGCTCGGCCATGGCGAGCGAGACATCCATGGTGTCCGCGCCGTAGCCGAAGGCACCCGACATGCCGCAGCAGCTCGACTCGATCGGCTTGACGTCGAGACCCGGAATCGCGCGGAGCGTCGCCTCGACGGCGCCCATCGCCGCGAACGCCTTCTGGTGGCAATGCCCGTGCAGATGGGCGACGCGGCCCGCCTGGTCCTTCAGCGGCAACGTGGTCGTCCCCGCCTTGATATCGGCCGCGAGCAGCTCTTCGAGCAGGAAAGCCGCGCTGGCCGCGGGTTCAACCTGCTCCTTGGGCAGGATCGCGCCAAACTCGTCGCGGAAGGTCAGCAGGCAGGACGGTTCGAGCCCGACGATGCGGGCGCCCCCGGCAATATAGGGCGAGAGCGCATCGAGCGTGCGCTTGGCCTCGATGCGCGCCTCGTCGACCAATCCGGCCGAGAGGAAGGTCCGTCCGCAGCAGAGCGGCCTGCCGCCGTCAGCCGGTTCGACCTTGTGGATGCGATAGCCGCCGGCCGCGAGCACGCGCTCAGCCGCCTCCATATTCTCGCGCTCGTAGTAGCGGTTGAACGTATCGCCGAAGAGCACGATGTCGCGGCCGTCGCCCTTCACATCGCCAGGCGTTGCCGGGTTGCCGGCCTGCACCCAGGGCTTGCGCCAGACCGGCAGCGAGCGGCGCGCGCTGAAGCCGAGCCAGCGCTCGCTCAGTTTGGCCAGAGCAGGGATGCGATCGCGCAGGTTCATCAGCGGCGCCAGTTTCGCGGCATAGGGCGCATAGCGCGGCAGCCAGGCGATCAGCCGTTCCTTCAGGGGCAAGCCATGGCGCTGGTGATAATGGTGGAGGAACTCGATCTTCATCCGGGCCATGTCGACGCCGGTCGGGCAGTCGCGCTTGCAGCCCTTGCAGGAGACGCAGAGATCGAGCGTCTCCTTCATCTCAGGCGAGGTGAGGGCGTCGGGGCCGAGCTGCCCGGAGATCGCGAGGCGCAGGCTGTTGGCGCGCCCGCGCGTCAGATGGGTCTCGTCCCTGGTGGCGCGATAGGACGGGCACATCGTGCCGCCGGAGAGTTTCCGGCAGGTGCCATTGTTGTTGCACATCTCGACGGCGCCGCCGAGCCCGCCCCAATCGGACCAATCGAGTGCGGTTGCGGCCGGGATAGGCGTCGCATAGCCCGGCGGAAACCGCATCAGGCTGCGATCGTCCATCTTGAGCGGCCGCACGATCTTGCCGGGATTCAGCCGGTTCTCCGGGTCGAACCCGTCCTTCACCGCCTCGAAGGCGCGCGTCAGCGGGCCGCCGAACATCGGTTCGACGAATTCCGAGCGGGAAATGCCGTCGCCATGCTCGCCGGAATAGGAGCCCTTGAACTGGCGCACGAGGTCGCAGGCGGCCTCGGCGATGCCGCGCATCGCCTTGACCCCGGCCTCGTCCTTCATGTTCAGGATCGGGCGGACGTGCAGGCAGCCGACCGAGGCATGGGCGTACCAGGTTCCGCGCGTGCCGTGACGGGTAAAGAGCTCGGTCACCGCGTCGGTATAGTCGGCGAGATGTTCGAGCGGGACGGCGCAGTCCTCGATGAAGGAGACCGGCTTCCCGTCGCCCTTCATCGACATCATGATATTGAGGCAGGCCTCGCGCACCTCCCAGACCGGCTTCTGCCGTGCCGGTTCGACGACCTCGACGACCGCGTCGGCAAAGCCGTGATCGGCCATGCACTGGTCGAGCCGCTTCAGGTCGTACTTCAGCGCCGCGAGATCGTCGCCGGCGAATTCGACCAGCAGCAGGCAGTTCGGCTGGCCCCTGGTGATGTCGGCGAGCGTTCGCACGAAGAGCGGGATATCGGCACCGAGCACCAGCACATTGTTGTCGACGAGCTCGACCGCGACCGGACCCAGCGCCACGATATGCTGCGTCGTCTCCATCGCCGCACGAAAATCCGGGAAATGGCAGACGCCCATGACGCGGTGGGTCGGCAGGGGCGAGAGCCTGAGCGTCGCCTCCGTGGTGATCGCGAGCGTGCCTTCCGAGCCGACCAGCAGATGCGACAGGTTCGGCCGGGCCGGGAGCAGCTCGTCGAGATTGTAGCCGCCGACCCGGCGCTGCACCTTCGGGAAGATGCGCTCGATCTCGTCGCGGTGCCCGTCCGCCAGGGACAGCATCCGCGTCATCAGGTCCCGCGTCCTGACCGAGGCATTGTCGCCGACCGGGTTCTCGCCCAGCGCAAAGGCCTCGCCGTCATGGAACTGCGCCCGCAGGGCAATGACATTGTCGACCATCTTGCCGTAGCGCAGCGAGCGCGCGCCGGAGGAGTTGTTGCCGGCCATGCCGCCAATGGTGCAGCGGCTCGCGGTCGAGGGCTCGACCGGGAAGAACAGGCCGTCCTTCTTCACATGGCTGTTGAGCTGCTCCAGCACGATGCCGGGCGCGACCGAGACCGTGCGCGAGGCCGGGTCATAGTCGCGGATCGCGTTAAAATGCCGGCTCATGTCGAGGATCAGCGCATCGCCGATCGGCTGGCCGTTTTGCGACGTGCCGCCGCCGCGCGCGATCACCGGAACGCCGTGCTCGGCCGCGATCTGGAGCGCGGCCGCAATGTCGGTCTCGCTCTTCGGAAAGGCGATACCCTGCGGGATGATCTGGTAGATCGAGGCGTCGGTGGCATAACGCCCGCGCGTGAATGCGTCGAAGCGGACCTCGCCTTCGAGCGCCTGGGCGAGGCGCCGTTCGAGCCCGAGATTGCGCGAGCCCTGTTTGGCGAGGGGGGCAGCATGGGTCATCGCGTCACGTATCCATTCCAGTTCATCTCGACCCGGCTCTGCGTTTCAATTTGGCCGGGACGACCCGCGTTCGCGTCCGAACGCATTCTCACTCGGCGGCTTCTGCCGCCTTTCCGGCCCGGCCGCTTCTGCGCCGCACCGCCCCGATCAGGTCCGACACCGGCCCCCAGAAGAGCAGGATCATCGCGAGCGCAACCAGTGTCGTGACGAGCCCGTTGGCGAAGAAGACCCCGAGACTGCCGCCCGAGCCGAGCAGGGCCTGCCGGAAAGCGTCCTCGGCCCGGTCGCCCAGGACCAGCGCCAGCACCAGCGGCGCCAGCGGGTAGTCGAGCTTCTTGAAGACATAGCCGATGATGCCGAAGATCAGCATCAGCCAGATGTCGAAGATCGAGTTGGAGATCGTATAGGCGCCGATAGCGCAGACGATCAGGATCACCGGCGCGACGAAGGAGAAGGGGATGCGCATGATCGCGGCGAAAAGCGGCACGGTCGCCAGCACGATGATCAGGCCGGCGAGGTTGCCGAGATACATCGAGGCGATCAGCCCCCAGACGAAGTCCTTCTGCTCGACGAAGAGCATCGGCCCGGGCTGAAGCCCCCAGACCAGCAGGCCGCCGAGCAGCACGGCCGCCGTGGCCGAGCCCGGGATGCCGAGCGCCAGCATCGGCAGCAAGGCGCTGGTGCCGGCGGCATGCGCCGCGGTCTCCGGCGCAAGCACGCCCTCGATCTCGCCCTTGCCGAAATTGGCGCCGCGCCGCGAGAAGCGCTTGGCGAGGCCATAGCCCATGAAGGAGGCGGCGATCGCGCCGCCGGGCGTCACGCCCATCCACATGCCGACGAGGCTGGAGCGGACGAGCGTCGCCCAGTAGCGCGGCAGCCCGGCCCAGGTCCGCAGCACGACCTTGAGATCGATCGTCGCCTGCTTGCCCTTGAAGACCAGTCCCTCCTCGACGGTGAGCAGGATCTCGCTGACGCCGAACAGGCCGATTACGACGATAAGGAAGTCGAAGCCGCGCATCAGCTCGGTCGAGCCGAAGGTCATGCGCAGATCGCCCGAGATCGAGTCGAGCCCGACTGCCGCCAGCAAGAAGCCGATGCAGAGCGAGGCCAGGATCTTTGCCCGGTTTTCCCGGCCCATGCCGATGAAGGAGCAGAAGGTCAGCAGGAAGACGGCGAAGAACTCGGCGGGCCCGAAGCGCAGCGCGAAGGAGGCGACCAGGGGGGCGACGAAGGTAATCAGGATGACGCCGGACAGCGCCCCGATGAACGAGGCCGTGAAGGCGGCCGTCAGTGCCTCGGCCGCCTTGCCCTGCACCGCCATCGGATAGCCGTCGAAGGTGGTCGCGACCGACCAGGCCTCTCCGGGAATATTGAACAGGATCGAAGTGATCGCGCCGCCGAACAACGCCCCCCAGTAGATCGAGGAAAGCAGGATGATCRCCGAGGTCGGGTCCATGCCGAAGGTCAGCGGCAGCAGGATCGCGACCCCGTTCGGACCGCCGAGGCCCGGCAGCACGCCGACAATGATGCCGAGCACCACGCCGATCACCATAAAACCGACATTGTGCCAGGAGAGCGCGACCTGGAAGCCGGCGATCAGCGAGGAGAGGTCTTCCATCAGCGCAACCTCAATAGCCGAGCATGGCTTCGAGCGGACCCTTGGGCAGGGGCACGCGGAACTGCTGTTCGAAGATCCAGAAACAGACGATCGGCACGAGGACGGCCGTCAGCACGATGCTCCACCAGCGCGAGGTCGCGACGACGGCCATGAAGACGAGGATGAAGACGCTCGCGGCGACATAGAGCCCGAGCGGCTGGATCAGCGCGACGAAGAGAACGAGCGGGCCGAGCACGCGCGAGACCTGCCCGAGCTGCTCGAAGGTGACGAAGACGCTGTTCTCTGTGCGAAAGGACTGCACCAGGATGAACAGCGAGGCGGCCAGGAACAGCCAGCCGACGCGGGCGGGGAAGAAGCCGTTCTGCGGGCCATTGTCCCAGCCGGCCCCGCGGCCATAGGAATCCCAGAGCACGACGAAGGCGAGGCCGATCAGGATCGCGGCCGTGCCAAGTTCGACGGGGCGGCGCGAGAGGCCGCGCGGCGCTTCGCCTTCAGGATGAGCGGACATCGACATCTCCGGACGTCGGCAGAGGGTTGAGGCCCGCCGTGACGGCGGGCCGGTCGGGCTCAGGCATCGGCCCGAAAAGTGGGCGCGGTTTTCGGAAAAGCCGATGCAAACGTAGAAGGCTGCATGATCGGATCGGATATGTTTCCGGTCCGATCATGCAAGGGCTACTTCGCCGTGAAGCCGGCTTCGCCCATCAGCTTGGCGTGCTTCTCCTCATCGGCCTTGAGGAAGGTCACGAACGCCTCGCCGTCGCGATAGTCCGGAACCAGCGCGCTGCGGGCGAGGTAGTCCTTCCATTCCGGCGTCTCGGAGACCTTCTTGAACAGGTTCACGTAGAAAGCCTGCTGCTCCTTGGTGACCTTGCCGGGCATGAACATGCCTCGCAGCATCTGATAGGTGACGTTCAGTCCCTGCGAGGCGCAGGTCGGGATATCGGCCCAGGATTTTCCGTCGGCGACCGGCGTCGAGTAGGTCATCTTCTGTTCGGAGAAGACGCAGATCGGCCGTGTCGCCCCGCCGCGCCAGTTGGCGACGTCCTCGGCCGGGTTGTTCGTGCTGGCGTCGATGTGATTGCCGGAAAGCTGGGTCGAGGCCTGGCCCCCGCTGGTGTGCGGGATATAGGCGAACTTGACGCCGCCGGCCCTCTCCATGCCGAAGACGATCAGGTTGTCCTCGCGCTTCGACGAGGTGCCGCCGATCTTGAGCGGGGGCGAGGCGGCCTTGGCCGCTGTCATGAAGTCGCCGGCGGTCTGGTAGGGCGCCTTGGCGTTGACCCAGAGCACGAAGGAATCCTGCGCCATCATCGCGATCGGCGTGTATTCGGTCCAGTTCAGCGGCAGCTTGGTCGCCATCGGCGTCATGAAGATGCCGCTCGACGTGGTGATCAGCTTGTGCGGGTCGCCCGCCGCCTTCTGGATGTCGAGCATGCCCTCGGCGCCGCCGGCGGCCGGCTTGTTGACGACGATGATCGGCTGCGAGGTCAGGTTATTCTTCTGGATGATGCCCTGCATCGTCCGCGCCATCTGGTCGGAGGCGCCGCCGGCCGAAAAAGGCACGACGATTTCGATGGCCTTGGTCGGCTCCCAGGCGAGGGCGGGGGTCGTAACTGCTACGAGCGCCGCGCCAGCGGCAAGCCAATGCTGCTTCATCTCTTCCAACCTCCCTGCAACGCGCTCTGTCGGCGCCGTGGCGAGAGCCTAGAATCAAAAAATTTTGCATTCAATCTGAAAAATGATGATGGCCGAATTGACGACGACACTGCCCGGCCGCCGTCCCGTATCAATGCCGGGGAGGTCTCAGGCTGGGGTTGGACTCAGGCAAGGCTGTTCTCGTCGTCCGCCTGCGCGGCGCTCTGATGCTGCGYGGCTTTTCGCTTGTTGCGCAGATGCAGGAACATGATGTCGCTGAGCTCGCTGCCGGCGCGTCGGCGCAGGGCATCGAGGATCGCCTCGTGCTCGCGCATCGCCTCGCCCCAGCGGTCGCGCTCCTTGTCGAGATTGGCGGAATAGCGTACGCGCCGGATGCGGCCGGCAATGCTGTTATAGGTCGCGCTGAGCGTCGCATTGCCGGCGGCCGCGACGATCATGCGGTGGATGTCCTGGTTGCACTGGAAATAGCCGTGCATGTCGCGCCGCAGGTAGAAACGGTACATCTCGTGATGAGATTGCTCGATTTCGGCGATTTCTTCGTCGCTGATGCGTTCGCAGGYCAGCCGCCCCGCCAGGGCTTCGAGCCCGCCCATCACGTCGAACAATTCGCGCAGATCATCGGCGCTCAGGGCGCGCACGCGTGCGCCGCGATTGGGCAGGAGGTCGATCAGCCCTTCCGCGGCCAGGACCTTGAGCGCCTCGCGCAGCGGCGTGCGCGAGATGCCGAACCGGTCGCAGAGCAGGCGCTCGGGCACGCGTGCGCCATCGGCGAGATTGCCCTCGACGATATAGTCGCGCAGCGCGGCCAGGAGTTCGCCGTGCAGCGATGTCTGGCCGGTGCCGTCCTCGCGTCGCAGCGACGGGCTTTCGGTCGTCTCAGTGTCGAGCGCGATAGTCGTCATGCTGGTTTGCTACGCGAGTGGGCGGCCCCGTGTCGAGATCGGCCAGCATAATATTGCACGCGCGAGCGGTGTTGCCAAAGACAAAAATGAATGCAAAACATCGGCGATCACGAGCGGCGAGCCGGAAGCGCCGCCACGTCCGAATAGGGAGTTATCGCCATGGCATCGCAGCAGGGTCGCCATTTCCTCCAGATTCCCGGCCCGAGCCCGGTCCCTGACCGGGTCCTGCGGGCCATGGACATGCCGGTGATCGATCACCGCAGCGCCGAGTTCGCGAAGCTCGGGCGCGAGGTGCTCTACGGTGCCAAGTCGGTCTTCAAGACCAGCCAGCCGGTGGTGATCTATCCGTCCTCCGGGACCGGTGCCTGGGAAGCGGCGATCGTCAATACGCTCTCTCCGGGCGACACCGTGCTGATGGCCGAGACCGGCCATTTCGCCACCCTCTGGCGCCAGATCGCCGGCCGCTTCGGCATCGAGGTCGATTTCATTCCGGGCGACTGGCGTCGCGGCGCCGACCCGGCCGCGATCGAGGCAAAGCTGGCCGAGGACCGCGGCCGCAAGATCAAGGCGGTGATGGTCGTCCATAACGAGACCTCGACCGGCTCGACCAGCCGGATCGCTGAGATCCGCAAGGCGATCGACAAGGCCGGCCACCCGGCGCTCTTCATGGTCGACACCATCTCCTCGCTCGCCTCGGTCGACTACCGGCACGACGAATGGCAGGTCGACGTCACGGTTTCCGGCTCGCAGAAAGGCCTGATGCTGCCGCCGGGCCTCAGCTTCAACGCGATCTCGKAAAAGGCGATGGCCGCCTCCCGGGCGAACACAATGCCGCGCTCCTATTGGGACTGGCAGGAGATGGTCAAGATCAACGCCAACGGCTTTTTCCCCTACACGCCGGCGACGAACCTGCTCTATGGCCTGCGCGAAGCAGTCAGGATGCTGCATGAGGAGGGGCTGGACGCGGTCTTCGCCCGCCATGAGCGCCTTGCCGCGGCGACGCGGGCCGCGGTGAAGGCCTGGGGCCTCGACATCCTCTGCGAGAACCCCGCGGAATATTCGCCGGTGCTGACCGCCGTGCTGATGCCGCCGAGCCACGACGCCGACCATTACCGCAAGGTGGCGCTCGAGAAGTTCAACATCTCGCTCGGCTCCGGCCTCGGCAAGGTGGCCGGCAAGGTCTTCCGGATCGGCCATCTCGGCGAATGCAACGAACTGACCCTGCTTGGCGCGCTGTCCGGCGTGGAGATGGGGCTGGCGGCAGCCGGCGTGCCGCATCGCAGCGGCGGCGTGCAGGCCGCAATGGCCGCGCTCGAAAGCCGCGAGGAAGCCAATACACCGAAGGTTGCGGTCGCCTGACGAGGGGAGAAGTCCCGGGGGCCCTCTGAACCGAGAGAGCTCCCGGGGCTTCGCGCTCGCCTTGCGAGCATTTCTGCGCGTCCGTGGCGCAGGATTCGGAGTGCCGCAGGCCGAAATGCCCATGGTAGAACCGGGGCAATCGCAGCTCCGGAATCCGCCGATGACCGATCCCTCCAGTTCCATTCTGTTGACCGTCGAGGCCGGTGTCGCAGTGCTGACGCTGAATCGTCCCGACGTGCTGAACGCCTTTGATGCGGCCATGGCGGAAACTTTCCTGGCCCGAATCGAGGAGATCGCGGCGCGCCGGGATGTCCGCGCCATCCTGCTGAAGGGCGCGGGCAGGGGCTTCTGCGCCGGTGGCGACGTCTCGCAATTCACCGCTGGTGGCGACCCCGAGACCGCGATCGAGGCGATCATCACGCCGCTGCATGCCGGGCTGAAAAGGCTCGATGAATTGCCGCAGCCTTCGATCGCCTGCCTGCATGGCGCGGTGGCCGGAGCCGGATTCAGCCTGGCGCTTGCCTGCGATCTGGCGATCGCCGCGGAGAATGCGAAATTCACGCTGGCCTATGCCCGGATCGGTGCGACGCCGGACGGGTCCGGGACCTATCATCTGCCGCGCATCGTCGGCATGAAGAAGGCAAAGGAGCTGGCGCTGCTCGCCGAGACGATCGATGCGGGCGAGGCGTTGCGGCTCGGCCTGATCAATCGCACCGTGCCGGCCGAGTGTCTCGATGCCGAAGCCATGGCGCTGGCGCGCAAACTGGCTGCCGGGCCGACCCAGGCCTATGGCCGCATCAAGGCGCTGCTCGGCGCTTCGCTGAGCAACACGTTGAGCGCCCAGCTCGACGCCGAGCGCGACGCCTTCCACGCCTCGACCCGGACCGCGGATTTCAGCGAGGGTGTCTCGGCTTTCCTGGAGAAGCGGCCAACCCGGTTCACGGGCCAGTAGATCACCGGGGCCGGATATCGGGTCCGGTCCGACGATCTCGCCCTTTTAGTATTTGCATCGGCTTTGTCCGAAGGCCGCAAACCACTTTCCCGCCGATGCTTGAGAGGATTGGCAATGCAGGATTCCCACCACGTTCTCTTCACGAGCCCCGCTGAGTTCGTCGACAGCGACCATCCGATGGTGATCGCCGAGGCGCGCCTGCTGACTTCGGGCATCAGCGACCCTGCCGGGCAGGCCGGCATCCTCTATCAGGCGGTGCGCGACGGCATCCGCTATGACCCCTATGGCGACTATCTCAACCCCGAGACCTATCGCGCCAGCTCCGTGCTGGCGGCCGGCATCGGCTACTGCGTCGGCAAGGCTGCGCTCTATGCAGCCTATTGCCGGGCCATCGGCATTCCCGCTCGCATCGGGCTCGCCGACGTCAAGAACCATCTCGCCACGCCGCGCCTGCTGGAGGCCGTCGGCACCAATGTCTTCGCCTATCACGGCTATACCGAGGTTTTCCTCGACGGGCGCTGGCTGAAGGCTTCTCCGACCTTCAACGCGCGCCTCTGCGACAGGCTCGGCGTTGCGACGCTCGGCTTCGACGGCAAGAGCGATGCGCTGCTGCAGAGCTTCGATGGGCAGGGCCGCAGTTTTATGGACTATGTCGCCCAGCACGGCAGCTTCTTCGATGTGCCGGTGAAGTTCCTGATCCGCGAGATGTCGCGCGCGGACGCTGCTCGACCAGGGTGAACTCCCCGCCGGTGAAATCGACGCCTGGCTGCGAGAGCAGGATGACCATCTGGAACGGGAAGAACAGGTCGCCGTAAAGGTCCTGATGCAGGCAGTTATAGTCGCCGGCGCCGTATTTCAGCAGCAGCGGGGTCGGCCGGGTCTGTCCGGCCTCGTGGCACAGGGTCAGGAAGGCGCCGAGCGCGTCGGGATAACGCTGCGCGATCCCGAGCGTCTCGTTCCAGCGGTTCGCCACGGGGGCGAGGCGCTCGTAGATGGCCGGCCGCAGGGCCGCCAGCATCTCCGGCAGCGGATGGGCGAAGTACTGGTACTCGCCACTGCCAAAGCCGTGCCGCGCCATGACGATGCGGCTGCGGAAACGGCTCTCGTCGGCATAGAGCGCAGCCAGCGCGCGGCATTCCGCCGGGCTGAGCAAAGGCCCGGTCAGGCCGACGCCATGGGAGTCGAGTTCGGCCTCGATCCGGCGCCAGTGCAGCGCGTCGACGCGCGCCGCGAGGGATGGAGGTTCGGGCAATTTTGCCGCGGCTGGCATGGCGGGGGCCTTCTTCGACTGGCATGTGCGTGTCGAGGAAGGCTCCCATGCCTCGGGCACCGGCTTCCACCCGGTTTCTGCGCGGCCTGCTGGATATCCGGACCACGTCCCGGTCCGGGCCRGTGCCTTAACCCGCGGGCTTGAGATAGGGCATCTTTACGCCCTGCTCGGCCATCGTGCTGCGATTGCTCGCCTGCCGCTTCTTGATCTCGGCACGGGCGACCGTGCGCAGATGCACCTCGTCCGGCCCGTCGATGAAGCGCAGCGCCCGGCCCCAGCTATAGATGAAGGCGAGCGGCGTATCATTGGAGAGACCGGCGGCGCCAAAGACCTGAATGGCCCGGTCGGCGATCTTGGTCTGGAGCCGCGTCGCCACGACCTTGATCGCGGAGACCTCGGTGCGCGCGGCCTTGTTGCCGTGCTTGTCCATCATCCAGGCGGCGCGCAGGCAGAGCAACCGCGCCTGGTCGATTTCCATGCGCCCTTCGGCAATCCAGTCCTGGACATTGGCATAGTCTGAGAGATGCCGGCCAAAGGCCTTCCGCTGCTGCGCGCGCTCGACCATCAGTTCGAGCGCGACCTCGCATTGGCCGATCGTGCGCATGCAGTGGTGGATGCGGCCGGGCCCGAGCCGCGCCTGAGCCAGCGCAAAGCCCGCGCCTTCCTCCCCGAGCATGTTGGCGGCCGGCACGCGGACAGTGTCGAAATCCGTTTCGGTATGGCCTTCCGGCGAATGGTGGTTGAGCAGCGGCAGGTTGCGCATCACGCTCACGCCCGGCGTATCCATCGGCACGATCACCATGGAATGGCGCTTGTGCGGGTCGGCCTCCGGGCGCGTGTCCGAGAGGCCCATGACGATGCAGAACTTGACGTTTGGATGCAGGGCGCCGGTGGTCCACCATTTCCGGCCGTTGATGACATAGTCATCGCCGTCGCGGGTGATCGTGGTCTGCAGATTGGTCGGATCGGAGGAGGCGACGCCGGGCTCGGTGATGCCGACGCAGGAGCGGATCTCGCCCTTTATCAGCGGCACGAGAAAGCGTTCGCGCTGCGCCGGCGTCGCGAACATGTGCAGGATTTCCATGTTGCCGGTGTCCGGGGCGTTGCAGTTGAACACCTCCGATGACCAGAAGATCCGGCCCATGATCTCCGCCAGGGGGGCGTATTCGAGATTGCTCAGCCGTGTGCCGGGCTCGTCGGGCTTCAGCGCCGGCAGGAATAGGTTCCACAGGCCCTCGGATTTCGCCTTCTCCTTCAGCCCGTCGATCAGTGCCAGCGGATAGCGCCCGGCCTCGACCTCATGTTTCCATATGGCGTCGGCCGGCTGCACATGGGCATCCATGAAGGCCTGCAGCCGTGAGCGGAGCTCTTCGACCCTGGCGGAATAGGCGAAATCCATGGTGATCCCCGTTCAACTCTGGTCGATGATGGTTGCGGCCTGCCGCGCGAAGCTCTCCGCCATCCCGCCATCC
>NZ_JBFTZN010000082.1:0-20650 GCF_056406775.1 Allobosea sp. P1_A7 | reverse complement strand
GGCATAGGTCACGCTGGAGGTGCCGCCGCCGATCCGCCTTTCCTCAACGATGGTGACCGCCGCGCCGGCCTGGGCGAGGCGATAGGCGACCGACGAGCCGATGACACCGGCACCGACGACGATGGCTTTCATCTGGAATGTCCTTGACGATTGAGAAGAGGGGGCGCGGCGGCCTGGCCTGTCCGCGCTTGCCGGTCAGCCCGGCTAGTCAGCCTTTCCCGACCAGCATGCGATCGAGCCCGTAGATGCGGTCGACGAGGACCATCAGCAGGAAGGTCAGCAGGATGACGACGGTCGAGACCGAGGCGACGAGCGGATCGATCGATTCCTCGATGTAGTGGTACATCTTGACCGGCAGCGTCATCGAGGACGGCGTCGCCACGAACACCGTCATCGTCACCTCGTCGAAGCTCTGGATGAATGAGATCACCCAGCCGCCGGCGACGCCGGGGATCATCAGCGGAAACACCACTCGCCGGAACACGGTCCAGCTGGAGGCGCCGAGCGAGATCGCGGCGCGTTCGAGCGCCGGATCGGCCGCGGTCAGGGCCGCGAGCACCAGCCTCAGCCCATAGGGGAAAATGATCAGCACGTGGCTGGCGAGCAGGCCTGCGGTCGAGCCGGTAATATTGACCTGTGTGAAGAAGCGCAGGAACGCGACGCCGAGCACGACATGCGGGATGATCAGCGGCGACAGGAACAGCCCGACCAGGGCCTCGCGCCCCGGGAATTGATGCCGTGCCAGAGCGAGCGCGGCCGGCACGGCGAGCGCCATCGCGCAGGTCGCGGCAACGACGCCGAGCACGATGCTCATCCAGAAGGCGGAGACGAACTGCGGATTGGCCAGGATGGCCCTGAACCAGCGCAGCGAGAACGAGGTCGTGGGCAGCGAGAGCAGGTTGCTCGGCGTCAGCGACATCCACATCACCACAATCAGCGGTGCCAGCATGAAGATGACGAACAGGCTGTGGCAGAGGAGCGCGACGGGGCCGTTGCGGTTCATTGGGCAAACCTCGCATAGCGCCGCTCGAGCAAGCGGTTATAGGTCAGCATGATCGTGGCGTTGACGATGAGCAGCACGATCGCGATCGCCGCGCCGAGCGGCCAGTTCAGCGTRCCCAGGAACTCGTCATAGGTGGCGGTGGCGACGACCTTGAGCTGGCGCCCGCCGATGATCGCGGGCGTCGCGAAGGCACTGGCCGCGAGCGCGAAGACGATCAGCGATCCCGACAGGATGCCGGGCACGATCTGGGGCAGGATGATCCTGATGAAGATCGTGGTCTCGCCGGCGCCGAGCGACTGCGCCGCACGAACCACCTTGGGGTCGAGCCGTTGCAGGGCGGCCCAGACCGAGATGATCATGAACGGCACCGCGACATGGACGAGCGCGATGACGACGCCCTGGATGGTGTAGAGCATCGGGATCGGCCCGCTCGTCAGGCCGAGCCCGGAGGCGACGTTGTTGATCACACCGTTGCGGCCGAACAGCAGCGCCCATCCGAGCGTGCGCACCACGACCGAGATCAGCAGCGGGCTCAGCGTCACGATCAGGAAGATCGAGCGCCAGGGTGGTCGCATCCGCGACAGGAAATAGGCTTCGGGTGCGCCGATCAGCACGCAGAGCACCGTCGTCGCCAGCGCGATCCCGACCGTCCGCAGGAAGATGGTGTGGTAATAGGGATCGCCCAGCGTATCCGCGAAGTTCGACAGTGTCGCCCCGCMGGTCGCACCGGTCGCGAGGTCGAAGGACTGGAAGCTCAGCACGGCGATCATCACCAGCGGCGTCACCAGAAGCGCTGCGAAGAAGAGCAGCGCCGGCAGACTGAGCAGCAGCGGCACGCGGCTCCTGGATGCCTCAGCCATGATGCGCGTCCGCGATGATGGCGGCATCCTCGGGCCGCCAGTTGAGCCCGACATCGTCGCCCTCGTTGAAGGCGGGCACTCCACGATGCGGCTCCGACGACAGGACCGCACCAATGGCCGTCTCGACGGAGAACAGCCATGAACTGCCTTGGAAGACCCGTGATGTCAGCCGACCGCCGAGAAAACCGGTCCCGGGCGGCACGAGGCGGACCTTTTCCGGGCGCAAGGCGATCACCACCGCGCTGCCTGCCGAARGCGAGGGCTGCGCCGTGCCGGGCACCGCCGCCTCGACGCCCTCGATGCGCAGCGAGCAACGCCCGGCCTCCACCGAGACGATCCTTGCCTTGAGTTGGGAGGAGCGGCCGACGAAGCTCGCGGCGAAATGGCTCGTCGGTGCGTCATAGAGCGTCAGCGGATCGGCAAGCTGGACGATCCGCCCGGCATCCATCACCGCGATCCGGTCACAGGTCGCCAGCGCCTCGGCCTGATCATGCGTGACCATGATCGTCGTCGTGCCGACGCGGCGCTGGATCGCCCGGATCTCGACCTGCATTTCCTCGCGCAGCTTGGCATCGAGATTGGAAAGCGGCTCGTCGAGCAGCAACAGGGCGGGCTCGATGGCGAGCGCCCGCGCCAGCGCGACCCGCTGTTGCTGCCCGCCGGACAATTGCCGGGGATAGCGCTCGGCGAGATGGCCGAGACGCACCAGATCGAGCGCTTCCTTGACCTTCTGCTGACGGGCGGGCTTGGCGATCTTCCGCATTTCGAGCCCGAACGCGACATTCTCGGCGACCGTCAGGTGCGGGAACAGGGCATAGCTCTGGAAGACGATGCCCATGCCGCGCTGGCTGGCCGGAACACCCCGGAGGCTGCGCCCGTCGAGCAGTACCTCGCCGCTGGTCGGCTCCTCGAAGCCGGCGACGATGTTCAACGTCGTGGTCTTGCCGCAGCCGGACGGACCGAGCAGCCCGACGAACTCGCCGGGCTCGATCGCCAGGTCGATTCCGTTGAGCGCCGTGAAGGCGGCAAAGCGCTTGGTAAGCCCGCGAAGGGCGATCTTGGCCATAGTCGAGGGTGATCCATGAAACCGCCTGCGCCCTTGGCGCAGGCCTGATGTCCGAAGGAACGAGGGCTTCAGGAATCGGCCCGAAAGGTGATGCAGATCAGAAGGTTAGATCGGCGGATCGGATAAGATCCGGTCCGCTGATCTAGCGCTCGATCTCGCGGTTCCAGCGCTGCGTCCAGGCGGCCCGGTTCTGGTTGACGGTCGGCCAGTCGATCTTGGCGAGCTTGGAAACGGCCTGGTCGCCGACCGCCAGCCCCGCGGCTTCATCCGCCGTCAGCTCCGTCTTGCGGTTCACCGGGCCATAGCCCGCGCCGGCAAAGACCTTCTGGATCGCTGGCGAGAGCATGTGCTGGATGAACTTTTGCGATTGCGGAGCCACGTCGCTGTCAACGACGGGGCACATCGTCACCATCAGTGCGCCGGCCCCTTCCTTCGGCTCGGCCACTTCAAGCGGCAGGCCCTCCTTCTTCAGCGCGACGGCGCGCGAGCGCGAGATCACGGTCAGCGCGATCTCGCCGCTTTGCAGCAGCTCCTCGAGCTTCGGTGCGGAGGGTGCGAAGGTCAGGATATTGGGCCGGATCTTGTCCTTGAAGGCGGCGAAGCCGGGCTCGATCTTGCTCTCGCCGCCGCCCTCGGCGCGCGCCACCATGATCAGCCCATGCAGGCCGGTCGTGCTGGCGGCGCCGAGCAGGGCAAGCTGGCCCTTATAGGCGCTGTTGCCGAGGTCGCCCCAGGAGGTCGGCACCGGCCAGCCCTTCTCCTTGAAGATCTTGGCATTGTAGACCGGGGTGGTGACGCCGATGCCGAAGGCGATGGCCTTCTCGTCCAGTTTCGCGATCGGATAGACATCGTCGAGCACCGGGGCCTTCTCGATCGGCGCGCAGAACCCGAACTGCACAGCCTGATACATCGGGCCGTCATCGACCATGGCGACGTCGATCTCCTGCTTGCCGCGCTGGGCCTGCAGCTTGRCGAGCGTCGCCGTCGACTGTCCCGCGACATACTCGACCTTGACGTTGTTCGCCTTCTCGAAGGGCGGAATGATCGCGGTGCGCATCAGGCGCTCGAAGGAGCCGCCATAGCCCGCGACATACATCGTCTGCTGGGCGCTCGCTCCCGCGCTGACAAGGCCGCCCGTGGCGAGCGCGAGGGCGAAGACGGATCCAAGCGAAGTCGAGCGCAAAGTGGCCATGCCGAAAAATCCCCTGTTTGGCCGGGGAACACGGCCCCCGTTGCAGCCAAGGGTTGGGGAGCGGCACCCATCTGTCAATCGACTGATTATGGATCATGCCATTCAGATTTGATATGATATCGCCGCGATTGCCCTGCCGGCGCACCGACCGGGTCGCAATGCCCGGTCAGGCCGACCGTGGCGGAACGGGAATGGAGTGCCCGATTTGGCTCAGATCACCCACAGGCATGCCGAAGCCTTCAACGCGGTTCTGCATGTCGGGAGCTTCACCAAGGCCGCGCGCCTGCTTCGCAGCTCCCAGCCCTCGATCAGCCGATTGATGAAGGAGCTGCAGGAGGCGGTCGGATTCGTGTTGTTCACGCGCAGCGATGGCCGCACGGTCGCGACGCCCGAAGCGATGGCCCTGCATCAGGAAGTCGAGCGCAGTTTCGTCGGGCTCGAACGGATCAGCGAGCGCGCCGCCCAGATCAAGGAGCGCCGCGTCGAGCAGTTGCGGATCGTCAGCATGCCCGCGCTGGCGCACACTTTCCTGCCTGTCGCCCTTGCCGGATTTCTCAAGGACCGCCCGAGCGTCGCCGCTGCGATCCAGGCGCAGCGTTCGGAATCCATTGCCTCATGGGTTTYGACACAGCAATTCGATGTCGGCTTCGCGATGCTCCCGATGGACAAGCCGGGTGTCGAGATCGAGCTGTTCGACCCTGCCATCGGCGTCTGCGTGATGCCGGCCGGTCACCCGCTTGCGGTGCGGCCGGAGATCGTCCCGCAGGACCTGGACGGCATGCCGTTCATCGGCAAGGGCGCGGGGAGTTTCATGTCCCGCTCGCTGCAGCAGGTGCTCGACGATGCCAGGGTGCGTTGCGACGTTCGCGTCGAAACCCCGATCGCCGCCATCGCCTGCCAGATGGTGGCGCAGGGACTGGGCCTGACCATTGCGGACCCGTTCACAGCAAAAGCGTTCGAACCGCTGGGGTTAGTCTCCCGTCCGTTCCGGCCAGCCATCGCCTATAATTTCGGAGTTCTCTACCCCTCGCACAGCCTGCGCTCGCAACTTGTCTCCGACTTCGTCGCGCATCTGCATCTCGAGCGCCAGAAGGTGCACGAGCAGCGGTGATGAATCTGCCGTTGGACTGAGCTTTCGGCTTGGTTCGCGCTCGGGCGGAGCCTTCTATGGATCGCGGCCTGGCTTCGCCCAGGTCAGGGTGCTCGCAACTGGCCGAGAACAAACAGGGCGAGCGCCGCGAAGGCCCCGACCGTTGCAACCGCGGCCGACAGCAGGAGCGCACCCGCCTCGCCGTAGCGCGTGATCGTGGCCGCGTAGGCGATCGGCGCCGTGGCCGATAGCAGGAAACTCGGGGCCACGAGTGTCCCAACGAAGTGTCCATAGCTCGCCGGATCGAACAGGATGAGCGGCACGGTTCCCCGCGTGATCGTCAGCAAGCCGTTGCCGGCGCCATACATGAAGGCGAAGACAAGCGCAGCCTGCCATGTCGACACCGCCAGGAAGCCAGCGACGAAACTGACGAGCAGGACGACGGTGGCAAAGAGGTTGAGAGCAATGGGATCGACCCGGGCTCCGAACAGGACCTCGCAGAGCCGCGCCGCCGATTGGCCGATCCCACGGAAGCTCGCGGCCATGATTGCAGTCGACGCGCTCAACCCGAGACCGACCATCATCGCAATCATATGCGCCGACATCCCCGAATTCAGGAAGTTCGCCAGCGTCACGATCAAGGCAAACAGGCCTGCCGCCCAAATCTTCCGACGCGGGGTTTCGATGCGGCCGGTACTGGACCCGGAGGACGACGACCTGATCGGCCGCGAGGCGACGGGCAATGTGATCAGCAGCGGGATCGCCAGCAGAGAAATCGCCGCATAGGCGAACACGGCTCCCCGCCAGCCCAGGGTTTCCGCAAGAGCACTGCCGATCGGCCAGAAGACCGTCGAGGCCAGGCCTCCGAGGAGCGTGATCTGGGATATCGGGCGGCGCGCGTCGCTACCCAGCAACCGCGCCAGGGTGGCGAAGGCAGCGTCGTAGAGCGACATGCGCATGCCCAGACCGAGCATGAACCAGGCCGTGAAATAGAGCGCGAGATTGCCTCCCAGCGCGAGCAAGAGGCAGCCGAGCGCATTGAGCCACGCTCCCCCGATCATGACGGAGCGCCCGCCCCTTCGATCGATCAGTGCGCCGATCGGCGCAGAGCTCAGCCCCATCACCAGGAGGGCAAGCGAATACCCTCCGTAGACCGCCTCTCGCGACCACCCCGTATCCGCGACGATCAGATTGCCGAACGCGCCGATCAGGTAATACGTCACCCCCCACGAGATGAGCTGCGTGAGACCGAGATTGAAGACTGCCCAGGGGCGCATCATGCCGAGGCCGATGGATACGAACCGTCATCTGGCGGCGTATGGGCTCCCTGGCCCAACGCCCTTTGCATCAGCACCGTGTCCAGCCACCCTCCCAGCTTGAAGCCGATTGCCCGAAACGTGCCCACCGGCTCGAAGCCGAGCCTGCCGTGCAAGGCGATCGAACCACGATTGTCGCTATTGCCTATGACGGCCACCATCTGGCGCCAGGGGCCCATCTCACAGTGGTCGATGAGGGCGGCCAGGAGCCGGCTCCCGATGCCGCGCCCTGCCATTCCCGGCGCGACATAGACGGAGTCCTCCACCGTATATCGATAGGCGGGCCGGGGCCGATAGCACGTCGCATAGCAGTAGCCGACGACCGCCGCGTCGATTTCCGCCACCAGGAAGGGCAGGCCGAGATCGAGGACAGCGGCGCGCCTGGCCGCCAACTCGTCGAGCGAAGGCGGAACGGTCTCGAAACTGGCGAGCCCATGCAGAACATGGTGCGCATAAATCTCCTGGATGGTCTCGAGGTCGTGCTCTTGCGCCGCGCGGATTGCGACCCTGGACGATGAGATGGCCGTTGGCTGTGATGGGCATTCCGCCAGACTGGGCATGTTTCGCTCTTCGAAGATGGGTCCTGGCACCCTCGCTACGCCTCCCTCCATCATTAAGGAAGATTTGCCTCATTATGCGGAGCATGAGATATTCTTTGGGTGTCCAATCTCAGCCTCGATCAACTACAGGCCTTCGTCGACGTCGTGGAGCTGGGCAGTTTCACCGCTGCGGCCGAACGCCGAAGGCTCTCGCAACCCGCGGTCAGCTTGCAGTTGCGCCAGCTGGAGCGGCGCCTGGGAGTGACGCTGATCGAACGGATCGGCCGCAAATGCCAGACCACCCCGGCAGGCGATGAACTCCTGGCCTATGCGCACCAGATCGGCCGCCTGGTCGGCAGCGCGACCGAAGCCATGGCACGGCATGGCAAGGGCGCGATGGGACGTGTCAGGCTCGGGACAGGCGCAACGGCCTGCATCTATCTGCTGCCGCCGGTGCTGAAGGAACTCCGCCGGAAATTCCCGACGCTCGAGATCACGGTCACCACCGGCAACACGACCGATTTTCTCAAGGCCATCGAGGAGAACGCGATCGATATCGCACTGGTGACGTTGCCTGCGGCGGGCCGCATGCTGGACGTGACCCCGGTGCTCGACGACGAGTTCGTGCTGATTGCGCCGCAGGACATGCCGCTCCCCGCCGAGGTCGACCCGGCCTGGCTCGCCGGGCGGCCCGTGATTCTGTTCGAGCCCGGCGGGAGGACACGCAGTATTGCCGATGCGTGGCTCTCTCAGTCGGGGGTGACGCTCAGGCCCATCATGTCGCTGGGGAGCGTCGAAGCCATCAAGGAACTCGTCGGTGCAGGGCTGGGCTGTGCCGTCCTGCCAGGTATGGCCGTCGCGGGCCACCGAGCACCATCCGACGTCGCGGTGCGGAGCCTGACCCCGAACCTCAAGCGCACCCTCGCGATCGTCGTCCGGCGCGACAAGAAACTGCACAAGGGCCTCATGGAAACGATCCGCGCGTTGGGCAAGCTGTCCGTCTGAACGATCCCGGCAGCGCGTTTCGGGACACTGCGAGTTCGTGGCAAGCGCGATCTTTTCAGGTGGCAGGCCACCCGGCAAAATTCTGGCACCACATGTCGGCACGGGGGCTCAAGCTTCGTCCTTGAACCGAAGGGAGGTCTGCAGATGCTTTACACCGTGCTGTGCTACCATGACGAGGATATCACGACCGCCTGGTCGCGCGAGGAGGAAGCGGTCGTCGTCGATCGGTTGATTGCCGTACACGACAAATGGGGCCGGGCGTTCAGGCCGGTGGTTCGGCTGATGCCCACCAATACCGCGACAAGCGTGCGCAAGAGCGGGACACTCGTCACCGACGGTCCCTTTGCCGAGACAAAGGAACAGTTGCTCGGCATCTATGTGATCGAGGTTGCCGATCTTGAGCAGGCGCTCGCCGTGGCACGCGATCTGGGTCGCGCCAATCCCACCGCCAACTACGAGGTCCGACCGGTGATGACCCTCGTTCCCGACGCGGGCCTGGCCGGGACCAGCTAGAATGCTCGAGCTGGGCCCGATGGGCGCAACGCTCGCGGCCGCCCGCCCCCAGGCGGTTGCCGCTTTGCTGCGCCATTTTCGCGATCTCGACCTGGCCGAGGAGGCGTTCCAGGAGGCCTGTCTTCGCGCCTTGAGGAGTTGGCCCAAGAAGGGGCCGCCGCGCGACGCCACCGCCTGGCTGATCCTGGTCGGCCGCAACGCTGCGATCGATGCCGTTCGCCGCCAGAGCAAGCTGACCGAGTTGCCGTCAGAGGATGTGATGTCCGACCGCGATGATGCCGAGCCGGACCTGGTCGACCGGCTCGACCAGGCTGACTATCGCGACGACATATTACGGCTCCTCTTCGTGTGCTGCCATCCCGACGTGCCGGCAGCCCAGCAGATCGCGGTTGCCCTGCGGATCGTCTCCGGCCTGTCGGTCAAGCAGATCGCGCGCGCCTTTCTCGTAAGCGAGACGGCGATGGAGCAGCGTATCGCAAGGGCGAAGGCGCGGATCGCAAGAGGAGGCGTCCCCTTTGAGACGCCGGGGCCGGCAGAACGCGCCGAGCGCTTTGCGGCGGTCGCGGCCATGATCTACCTCCTCTTCAACGAAGGCTATACCGATTCCGATCCCCGCAGCGATCGGTCGAGCCTGTGCGGCGAGGCGATCCGGCTGGCGCGGCTGATGCTTCGGATGTTTCCCGCAGAGCCGGAAATGATGGGTCTGCTGGCACTGATGCTGCTCCAGCACTCGCGTCTGCTGGCACGGTTCGACGACGTGGGCACGCCAATCCTGCTTGAGAAACAGGACCGCCTGCGCTGGAACGGCGCGATGATCGCCGAGGCCCTGGCGATGATCGACAAGGCGATCCACCACAGAAGGACCGGTCCGTACCAGATCCAGGCGGCGATCGCGGCGCTTCACGCACGTGCGCAACGGCCGGAGGACACCGACTGGGCTCAGATCGAGCAGCTCTATTCGGCACTGGAACGCCGCGCACCCTCCCCTGTGGTGAGACTCAACCGCGCCGTCGCGGTCGCGAAGCTTCAGGGACCGGAAGCCGCGCTCCTCCTGATCGCCCCCCTCGCCGAACCCCTGGCAAGCTACTTCTATTTTCACGGCATGCGAGGAGCCCTGCTCGAGCAGGTCGGCCGGTTCGCCCAGGCGCGCGACGCCTTCGGCCGCGCCATCGCACTCGCCGGCACGGCTGCGGAAGCCGCACATATCCGGCAGAATCTCGATCGGCTGGAGAGCGAGATCGGCACGCAAAAAGATTCCGCAGGAGATGTCGGCCTGCGGTGAGCGAGATCGTCCTTGGGATGGAGGCAAGCAGGCCTCGTCCAAGGAGACAAAGAATGACCAAGATGATCTTCGTAAACCTGCCGGTGGCGGATCTTGCCGCGTCGAACCGCTTCTACGAAGCGATCGGCTGCCGGAAGAACGATCAGTTCAGCAATGAGAGCGCGTCGTCGATGGTCTGGTCGGACCGGATCACCTTTCAGCTTCTGACGCACGGCTATTTCGCGACCTTCATATCGAAGCCGATTCCCGATGCGCATGCGACCTGCCAGGTGCTGCTCTGCCTTTCCTGCGACAGTCGCGAAGAGGTGGATAGCTTGGCGGAAACCGCGGCCAGCGCCGGTGGGAGAGCCGATATTCGTGACCCGATTGACCTGGGCTTCTTGTATAACCGCGCCTACGAGGATCCGGACGGCCATGTCTTCGAGCTGGCGTGGATGGATATGAAGGCCGCGATGCCCGCGGCAGACACTGTGCCGGCCTGACGGCAGCGGAGCAGGTCGCGAGGCTCGGCCTTACCGTCCGCCCAGCATCGCGGCCATGTTGCCAGGCAGCCCTGCCACGCCAAAGCGCCTCGTCAACGGTGATACAAGGAAGGGCGGGCCATTCCCAAATGCGTGGCGGAGGCCGGCGCAAAGATCGAGATGGCCTTGGGATGAACCTTGAAATGGGCCGGCGTTGCAGTGACGATCTCACCGTCGGTGTTGATCGGCATGGGCCTCTTCGTCTCGATGTCGAACTCGACGCATTTCGCAGTGCGAACCTCGCGCCACGCACCATGAGTTCCCGAGCGGAATGAACGCAGCATCAATGCCAGCTTCCAGAGGTTCGTCATCTCCAGGCTGTAGAGGTCGAGATGCCCGTCATCGATCTCGGCATTCTCCTGCACCACATTGCCACCGCCATAGTGCCGCCCGTTGCCGACCGCGATCTGATAGGTCTCGACGTCGATCGCCCGCCCCTTCTCGGTGATGGTCGCGCTGAACCTCGACGCCCGGGTCATGACCTTCATGGCGGCCAGCGCATAACCCAGCCTTCCGAAACGCCGCTTCAGCACCGGGTCGAAACTTTGCGCGAGCTCGCTGCTCAGCCCGATGCTCGCGACATTGAAGAAGGCGTGGCCATTGACCGTGCCGACATCGACCGGGCGCGTTTCGCCACGCGCGATCACATCGGCGGCTGCCAGCAGGTCCATCGGGATGTCGAGCGTTCGAGCCAGGTCGTTGGCCGTGCCCATCGGGATGATGCCCAGCGGCAGGCCACTTTCCATCGCCGCGAGCGCCGCAGAGGACACCGAGCCATCGCCACCGCAAACGATGACGAGGTCCGCCATGTGGCGCAGGCGTACGATATCGCGGGCGATCTCGGGCAATGCCTCGAAGGTTTCAACGCTTACGGTGAGCCCGCCGCCTTCCAGCCGCTCGAGGAGAGGCACGATCGACTCCTGGCCACGCCGCGCCTTGGGATTGCGCAGCAGCAGCGCGCGCTTCTGGGTCAATTGGCTCATCGGCTCTTGGGTTGGCAGGAGATCGGGCAAGGCAGGTGGGGAAGCTGCCCGCCGATTTCAACCGCAAGGCCCGTCTCCGGCGGTCMGACCGGGGCTTGCCCTGATCGGACGGACCGGTTTCCCGATGCGCCGAAATCGGAAACCGAGCCCCACCTGAGCACACTCGCGAACGGGCGTCAGGCATTGGGCCGACCGGCTCAATCCGCAAGAACTCGCTTCCACCGAGACCTACGAAGGCGGGTTCCGGCAATCGCAGATATCGTGGGGTCCAGCGGAAACCTCAAGCTGCTTCTGCCGATGGCGGCGGCTCGGTTGGCGCCGAATCCGCTCTCACGCACAGCGCCAGCATGGCGCGCGCAATCTCGGCCTCTCCCATGATCGTCAGCGTCGCACCGCATTTGGTCAGGTGCTCGACCTCCGCATCCGAATGCGCGCGGGCGACGATCGGCAGCGTCGGGTTGTCGCGCCGGGCCTGCTCGCAAACCTGGCCGGCCTCGAAGCTCTGCGGAATCGCCACGAAGAGCCGTTTGGCCCGCGCCACACCCGCAGCCGAAAGGACTTCGGGATCAGCCGCATTCCCGACGATGATCTCGGCCCCATCGCGCCTGGCGGCTTCGATCGCATCGGACTGGTCCTCGATCACCAGCAGCTTCTCGCCATGCGCGAGCAGCCCGGCCCCCAGCAATGAGCCGACACGACCGTAACCGACGACGATCATGTGTTGGGAAAGCGAGGTCGGCACGATATCCCGTTCGGGCTCAGGCGCCGGCGCGGGCGCCGCCACGCTCGGCTTCGGCTTCGCCGGCTGCGTCTCCGCGCTGATCTTCTCGACGATCGCGAACAGGACGGGGTTGAGCAGGATCGACAGGATCGCGCCGGCCAGGATCAGGTCGCGCCCCTGCTCCGGCAGGATCGCGAGCGAAACGCCAAGCCCGGCCAGGATGAAGGAGAACTCGCCGATCTGCGCCAGACTGGCCGAGATCGTCAGCGCCACCGCATTCGACCGGCCAAAGGCGCGCACGATCAGCCAGGCCGCCACCGATTTGCCGACCAGGATGATCGCGAGCGTCGCGAGCAGCGGGCCCGGCGCGCGCAGCAGAATCCCCGGATCGAACAACATGCCGACCGAGACGAAGAACAGCACCGCGAAGGCATCGCGCAGCGGCAGGGATTCCTCGGCGGCGCGCTGGCTGAGCGGCGACTCGCTCAAGATCATGCCCGCGAAGAAGGCACCAAGCGCGAACGAGACACCGAACAGGCTAGCTGCCAGGAAGGCGACACCGAGAGCGACAGCGAGCACCGCCAGCCGGAACAGCTCGCGCGAGCCGGTATGGGCGACCCAGTGCAGGCACCAGGGAATGACGCGACGACCGACGATGAGCATGAACGCGACGAAGGCGATGACCTTGGCGAGGGTCAGCCCGAGCACGCCCCACAGCCCCAGATCGAACTGGGCCGCAAGCGGGCTCGGCGCACCCGGCCGCGCGCCGTTCAGCGCATCGGCGACCGCCGGAATCAGGACCAGCGCGAGGACCATGGCGAGATCCTCGACGATCAGCCAGCCGACCGCGATCTTGCCCTTCTCGGTCTGGACGAGGCGACGCTCCTGGAGCGCCCGCAACAGCACGACCGTACTCGCCACCGACAAAGCGAGGCCGAAGACCACGCCTGCGACCCATGTCCAGCCCAGCAGCAAGCCGAGGCCGAGGCCCAGCAAGGTCGCGACGCCGATCTGAACGATGGCGCCGGGCACGGCAACGGCTTTGACGGAAAGCAGGTCCTTCAGCGAGAAATGCAGGCCGACGCCGAACATCAGCAGGATGACGCCGATTTCGGCCAGCTGATTGGCAAGCCCCTGATCCGCGACGAACCCCGGGGTGAAGGGCCCGACCGCGACGCCTGCGAGCAAATAACCGACGAGAGGAGGGAAGCGGAATTTCTGGGCAAGCGCCCCGAAGACGAAAGCAAGGCCGAGGCCCGCGACAAGGATGGCGATCAGCGGGCCGTGATGCATTGGTCTCCCGGAGCGGTGAGTGATGAAACGGGGTTGTCAGACCATGGCGGGCGGAAGGTGGAATTTCAACCGCAGCGCGCCGCCCCTCTCGCTTCAGGCAGCAATAATATTGCCGATCGTGCCCGGCGAATTGTCGCAATGGGTCACTGCAGCAGCCTGATGGTGAACGGAAACTTTACGAACGCGAAGCGTTCCGGCAGCGCCCGCCACCTGTGATCAGGAGCGTGGCTTCTCGAGCAGGACCTGTCCCTGCTTCTCGACGCCGAGCTTGAGCTTCTCGGCGAAGACCGCGAGCACCCAGGGCAACATCACCTCGATGCGGACAAGCGTCTCCTCGACCTCGAGCTTGCCCCTGACGGTATAGCCGAGTGCGGCGACGCCGAACTGGACGGCATCCCCGTCCCAGTTCTCCTCGACCAGCTGCATCTTCACCATGCCGAGCTTGTCGCGGATGCGGTCGATGCCGCTGCGCAGCCGGTCCAGGGCGGCCTCGCGTCCGAGGTCATGAGAAACGGTGATGCTGACAGGCTTGGCCATGGCGCTCTTCAATCAGGACGACTGACTGTCATGTGATGTATCGCCGCGCGATATCCAGAGGCACACCCGGCCAATGATGGCCATGAGACCGGGTTTTGGCCGAAAGGGCTTCCGCTCACCCCGAGAACGCGCTGGAGCAGAGCGAGCGCGAGGCCTGGGTATGCGCGAGCCACCAATAGTTGCGCTCGCTCAGAGCCCGGTGGCCGCGCGCAGTGACACGCCACAGGCCATCGGCCGGCTCCACGAGTCCCCGCTGCCGCAGCGACAGCAACACGGCATCGTCGAAGATGAAGTGCTTGGTCTCCTCGTCGAGGCTTTCAAGGGCAATCCATTCCGGGTCGGTCATGATGGGGTTGCACTGCATCTGAAGGTGCTGTGTTTCCATGATCATCTCCTTAGTCGATCCCGATCGGATGGTGACGACCTCGCATCCAATCTGGGCACCCTCGTGACCGGAAGTCGGCCTCAACAAGCCTTAGCCGGCAGGCTCGGCACATTTCCGTGAACGCTGACGGAACTCTGTCGCCGCAGCATCGTTCAGTTTGCACACCCGAAACGAGAGACTGGAGTGTCCGCGATGGCGACCAACAATGCGTTTCCGCCCGACATGCCGAAGGATTGGGACGAGGCAGAGGATGAGGCCAAGCGTGCCGGCAATACGATCCGCGCCAAGGCGGCCGATCTCGCTGGGACCGTCAAGGATGGCTATGATCGCGCCAAGGACGCGATCCGCGATGTAGATCCCGGCGAGGCAGGGCATTACGCCCAGGAAAAGGGCGAGGTTGCCCTGCGCGCGATCCAACGCCATCCGGTCGTCGCCTTCGGTCTCGGCGCCCTCAGCGTCGGCTTGATCGCCTGGGCGAGCATGCGCCCCGCACGACCGCAATGGGAGCCCGACTACGGGCGCCTGCGCCGGCTTTTCTCCGATTATGGCGGAGACGACATGATCAAGGCGGGGAGAGATTCGATGAAGGCCGGCGAAAGCTGGCTGCAATCGTCAGGCAATATCGCCCAGGATTATGCCCGTGATGGCAGCCGCCTGCTGGCGAAACGGACGGAGAAGGAACCGCTCGCAGCGTTGCTCGGCATTGGCATCGCGGTCTATGTGCTCGGCTCGCTGCTGACGTCATCGAGCGAGCCAGCGCCGGCTCCGGTGCGACGCCGCAGCACGAAACGCTAGAGCATCGGCCCGAGAGGTGGATCGCGGCCTTCGGGCAAGCCGATGCAAACAGAGAAGTGAAATCATTGGACGGATTTCGAGATCCAGTCCGGTGATCTTAAAAAGTGATCGGGCGAGACCTGCAGCCGGTCAACCAACCAGTGCGCGCTTCAAACAAAAACCGGGAGGCCGAAGCCTCCCGGAAATGGAATGTCACCACCAGTAGCCGGGACGGCCATAGTAATAGCCGCGACCGTAATAGGGGCGAGACGCTGCGGCACCGACAATTGCGCCGCCGACGACGCCCGCGGCAACGCCGGCGGTCACCGCACTGGCGGTCTCATTCGATGCACGGCGGTTCTCGACATAATTGGCAGAACGGCACTGCTGATAAGCGCGCGTGCCCGGACGGAAGCCCTGAGCTTCGCAGGTGATTTCTGCGTCGGCCATCGATTCCTGTGCAGTCTGGCAGCCGGCCAGCCCCGCGGCCAGAAGCCCCACGACAATAAGAGAACGCATCAATATATCCTTTTTCAGCCACCCAAGACCGCCAATTCGCATGAAAACTATCGCTACGGCAACCGTCAAGGCAGACGAGATATTAAGGTTTCCGCATGTGTGGCGTCGCGGTTACGCCTGCTAGCGGCGGGCTTTCTGCGCCGGCTTTTCCGGGGCGGCCTTTCCGGAACGGGTCAGCGAGGTGATCGCGAGAGCCGGCCTGCCGGACTTCTCCGCGATGATCTGGTCCTGTTCCATGATGGCCTCGCGCGCCGGCTCGTCACCATCGAGCCCGCCGAGCAGGTCGGAGGGAACCCGCCGGTTCGACGAGCGCGAGCCATCGGAATAGACGATGTCGAACATGACGAACTCGGCATCGAGCGGTTTGGATTTCTTGCGGGCCATGGTCGATCCTTATGCGAAAGGTCGCCGGCTGCGGCGCGTTGGGCCTGCGGCTCTTGAAGCGACCTGAGTGAAAGCGGCCCCGGGATAGAACACCTGCGTCCGCGGTTCAATGCGATCATCCGCGGCGGCCTGTTTCCCGAAATTGCAGCCAGGCGGCTGATCGTGCGAAATGTGATATGGCCACACACAGGCCTTCAGGAAAGACCCCGATGCTACTGCGCCCGATACTGCTCCTGTCGACGTTCGCACTCGCCGCCTGCGCCGTTCCGAACTCGCGCTCCAACGCAGTCGTCGTGACGGAGAACAAGGAAATCGTCCAAGCCTGCAAGCAGATCACGGAGATCAATGGCGATTCGACCATCAATCAGACGCTGCTGATCGACAGCGCACGCGACAGTGCCCTTGCCAGGCTGAAGATCCGTGCCGCCGAAGCCGGCGGGACACATGTGGTCTCACCGGTCGCGGCCCATACCTGGAAGGGACCCAGCACCGCCGGCACAGTCTATAAGTGCTGAGGCCCGCCTGAGGGATCGGCCCGAGGCTCGGATTGCGTCGGGTTTCGTTCGTTCCTTCGCGGCAGCACGACAATAGGAAACGCCGCGGCAAACGCTCGTTCGGTTCAGGAAAGACCTAGCCGAGGCGCCGGATGACCTTCTCGCCATTCGGCCAKGGGCCACGCGCGCGCCCGGAGCGTTTCTCATAAGGCACATACCGGTACCCGGACAGCACCGGCGCCGGAAACTCCGGCACAGGAGCGAAGATCCAGCATTGCCGCCTGATCCGCTCTGCTTCGGTCTGGGCTTCCGCACAGGCCATGATCTGGGAGCGCTCCCAGAAAGCCTCGGCGCGCGACGACAGTGCAGCGACGATTGTCGCTGCCGCAAGGCCGCTCAACAGAACTCTGCTCATGAGACAGTCATGGATTGGAACCTCTTCGGTCTGCGCACCCGTCTTGCACCCCCAGCATAACATCGTCTGCGTCTTACCGGGTCGTAAACACCACACTCGAAAACCTTCGGCAGTCTTCTGGCTCTGCACCGAAACTCTTCGCTTGACGATGAAACCGAGGCCGGCCCAGCTTCCCTCCGTCACGATGTGGAGACCGAATCGATGCGGCGGCACGTTTTGAAAATCGGTGCCGCAATCTGCGCCTTCGCTGGCCTGGCAGCGGGCCCGGCATTTGCGACCGAAGGCGGCGCTAGTCTTTATATCCCAGGCTTGCGCGGGGCTCTATCGGGCCTGGTGCCGCCGCCGGGCTTCTATTTTCAGAATGATTTCTACAGCTATTCCGGCAGCTTGCCGGGCTCCCGCCGTCTCCAGCTCGGCGGGGCTGTCCTCAGCGATGTCAAGGTCGAGGCGCGGGTCGATTTCCTGACACCGACCTGGGTGACTCCGCTCGAGGTCCTGGGCGGCAATCTCGGCTTCGCCGTGACCTTGCCCTTCGGCATTCCGAGAGTCAGCGCCGGAGCCCTAATTGCCGCCCCGCGCCTGGGGCGAGCTTTCGCCTTCAGCCAGCGCGACGCCACCTTCAACATCGGCGATCCCGTCGTCACCAGCTTCATCGGCTGGCATTCCGGCAATTTCCACTGGACGACCGGTGTTGCCGTCAACATTCCCGCCGGCGCCTATCAGGACGGCCAGCTGTCGAATGTCGCGCTCAATCGCTGGATTGGCGACCTCTACGGCGCCGTGACCTATCTCAACACGACCACGGGGCTGGAAGTCTCGGCCGCAGCCGGATTCGAGATCAACGGCACGAACACTGCCACCGACTACAACAGCGGCAACGCCTTTCACGCCGATCTTTCGATCAGCCAGTACCTGAGCAAGGACTTTTCCATCGGCGTGCAGGTCGGCCATTACCAGCAGGTGAGCGGGGATGGCGGCAGCGGCGCCTCGCTGGGCCCGTTCAAGGGTCGGACCACGGCGATCGGCGGAACCATCGGTTATAATTTCGAGGTTGGTGGCCTCCCGATCTCGACGCGATTGAAGGTCCTTCGCGAGGTGGGGGTCGAGAACGCCCGCGCGGTACGATCGGGCTCTTCACAGTCGCCTTCCCGCTCGGGGGACAGGCGGCTCCGGCAGCGCCCAACCCGACCATCGTCAAGCACTGACCCCACACCCCGGCCAAGAACCTGGTCCGTCCGGCGATACCGAACTTTGCCGGCCAAGGTCGCGGACGCAGCGTCCCCATCAAGACTCCGCTCTCGCTCCACGAAGGCTGCCACAAAGCCACGCGCTGACGCTGGCCGGTGTCACCGGCATGCCAGGCTGCCGTGCCGGCTGCCTGCAGGGAATCTTGTCATTTCCGTCCATCGAGCCAAGATGCGACGCTATCATTTGCGGCGGTCGGGCCGGCCTCGCATGACATCATCCGACGGCAGCGGGCCTCGTCGTGCCAGCGCGATGCCGACGCCGGGCAATCCAGGGGAATACCATGATGGACAAGGACTCTGAGGCCGGTTCGCGCACTGCGATCGATGGCGAGATCGGAATTCTCGCACGTCGCAAGATCGAGGCCGGAATCATCGCGCCGATCTACGAGGTCATGCGTGAAAAGCTGGGCGAAGAGCTGGCACAATCCATTCTCGACACGGCGATCAGGCGGGCCGCCGTTGAGACCGGCAAGGCCTTTGCCGCCAAGACACCGGGAGGGACGACACTGCGCACCTTCCAGGAACTCCAGGATCTCTGGACGCAGGACGATGCGCTGACGATCGAGGTCATCAAGGCCACCGACGCGGAATTTCACTACAACGTCAAACGGTGCCGCTATGCCGAGACCTATCGGGAGATGGGCCTCGGCCATATCGGCCATCTGCTCTCGTGCAATCGCGACGGCGTCTTTTGCACGGGTTACGACCCACGGATCTCGCTGGAACGCAGCCAGACCGTGATGGAGGGCGCTTCGCACTGCGATTTCAAGTATCGTTTCTCGGACAGGCTCGACACCACCCCGGAGTGAGCAGCACCGCCTTCCTGCGACCTCGCTTCACCGGCACGGATCGCCGCAAGAAAGGATGCGGCTCGAGCCTAGGCGCTGGGGTCGAGCCAGATTGTCGCAGCGGGGGAACGCCGGAGCGGACCCGCGGTTTCATCCGGTTGTGACTGGCGAAGGGAGCGACTGATGGCCAGCAAGAACAGTGCCCAGCGGGAAATCCGCAAAATCGCCTATGCCCTCTGGATGGAGCAAGGCCAGCCGGACGGCCGCGATCGCGAACATTGGGAAGCGGCCAAAGTCATTTGGGCTTTCCGCAACCACGAAGCCGGCGGGACACAAGTCGGGGATACCGCGTTAGAGATCCGCTCTCACGCGGCTCGACCGCTGCCGGATCGCAGATAGTGCTCGGCCAGCTGATAGTAGCGCTCGGCCTCGATGCGATGACCGGCCAAGGCTTCGGCATCACCAAGTTTCAGGGCACGCTCATAGCGCTGCCGCGCGCCCTGGAGCGGCGCCTGTTCGGCGCGCCCGGACTGCGGCACCCGATATGGACGCGGGCGCGACGGGATGGAGTAGGTGCGAGGCATCGTTGCTTCTCCCTAACCTAGGATCTCAGCCACGATCTTGCGGAGCTCCTCACGGCTGAGGCCACAGGGTTCGGGCTTCCAGTTCGGATCTGCCCTGAGCGGGACGATGGCATTCTTCCTCAAGATCTCGGGGCGCGCACGCGCCTCAACAGGCTTCGTTTCAATGTTGTTGTGCATGTAGGTCCATTGGCCAGGCGGCGAGGCCGCAAGGCATTTGTGTTGGAGAATCGTCGAGCGAAATGCATGCGACGAGCGCGCTGCATCGAGGCAGCGATCAATCGTCGAAGGGATACGGGTTGAGGCTCCGCGCTCTCTCAGGAGACATGGGCCAAGCCGAGCATTTCTAAGTCGACCCTGCACTGTTAGCGGAACAATGTGGCGAATTCAGGTTGTCCAATTGCTGATCGAGCAACCGGCGTCGCCTTTCAGAAAGCCAGGCCATCATCCGCACCAACGGTCGGGTGCGATGCCCTGGCGCGCCACGGCGGGGCGTCGCTCAAAAAGCCAGGACCTTCGTCGCTTGCCGGGGAACAAGCGCCGCCAGCATCATGGTCCCTCCTCCCGGGGAGAGACCCAACATGATCGGATGGCTCATCCTCGCCTTCATCAGTGGGCTTCTGCTCGGAGATATCCTCGGCGCGCGTCGATGGCAGCGCCGGGCGGACGAAGCACTGCAGCTTGCAGCACAGTCTCTCCTGCTTGTCCGCCGCCGCTCGGGACCGACAGGCAATCCGAAATGAGGCGCCGGGCTTCGACCCCCAACAGGACAGATGGCGCAGAGCGCATTGGCGCGGGACACCAATTGTCAGGCCCCGTGGCATACGATGCCGTCTGGCTCTCGCCCTTGACCTTGCACACCGTTCAAGCCCCCGCGCCCGATCATACAGATTCGCTGAAGACTGTGTCAGGAGTTGCCGCGACTGAAGCCGAAGGGGAAAAGCGATGTCCGCCCTGTGGAAAGAGGCTGCCGCCCTCCCGAACAGCAGCCTCCTCCCGCAGAACGGCGTTCCCTCGAGATTATTACTAGCCCTGCGCTCTCTCCCGRCTGACCAAACGATTCCACACGCTTCGGGAGGCCGACAGCTAGACTTTATGCTGCGTATCATCGATCTGCGGTGGTGAGCTTCGCAACTTCCGCG
>NZ_JBFTZN010000081.1:0-20955 GCF_056406775.1 Allobosea sp. P1_A7 | reverse complement strand
CCTTTCTGGACAACCGACCTCGCGGCCAGCTACGAAACGCCGGATCGGCGCTTTCTGCTGGGGCTCTCCCTGCTCAACGTCTTCGACAGGCGCTACGAGCAGGTCGCCGCGCGCGTCGGCACCAGCGAAGCGATCCTCGGTGCGGGCCGCACGATTGCCGGCTCACTCAAGGTCCGGTTCTGATGGCGCGCGCAGCGCCTGCGCAAGGCCGGGTCGCCGCGGCGCTGCTTCACCGCTACAGGGCCCTGCAGATCGAATTGCGCGGGCGCCCCCGCCTGCGCAACATTTTACTGGCAGCGCTGGTTTCACTTCTCATCGTGCCGCTGCATGGCCGCGCCGGCATCAGGATCGTCGAGGCCAGGGTCTTCGATATCCTGACCATGATCGCCCCGCCCCAGCCGGATCAGCCCGGGGCCGTAATCGTCGCAATCGATGAGCCGTCCTTCGCCGAACTGTCCGAGCGCTGGCCCTGGTCGCGCGCAACTCACGCCCGCCTGGTCCAGAGCCTGAAGCAGGCAGGCGCGAAGGTCATTGGCCTCGATATCATCTTCTCGGAACCGTCGGGTGAAGCCGCCGATGCCGCTCTTGCCGCTGCGCTCGCACCCGGCATGGTGCTGGCGGCAGATCGCGAAGTCATCGCCATGGACCATGGCACGCAGGTCTCGCTCGTCGAGCCCCTGCCGGAGTTCACGGAAAACGGCGCGGAAACCGGTGTGACCTCCGTCGATCTCGACAGCGACGGCGTCCTGCGGCGAATGCCGCGCATCGAAGGCAGCTTTGCCGCCGCGCTCCTTGGCCAGATTGGCGAACCCCTGCCCGCTATCCCTGAGCGTGTCCTGATCCAATATCTCGGCGGACCACGCACCTATCCGACGGTCTCCTATTATCAGGCGCTCGACCCGGCAGCCTTTCTTCCGCCAGGCCTCCTCAAAGACAAGGTCGTGCTGGTTGGGTTCAACCTGAAGGCGGCACCAACCGCCGCGTCCGGTGCGAACGATGCGTTTTCCACCCCCTACACCACGAAAACCGGAACACTGACGTCGGGCGTCGAGATCCACGCGACCCTGCTCGATAATCTCAGGCATGGGCTCTGGATCAGACCCGCACCACTCAGCGCGATCGCAGCCGTCGTCCTGGTTTGCTCCCTGATCGGCTGCGGCACGGGCTCGGCGGCCATCACCTGGCGCACGGGCGTGATCGCGGCGGCAAGCGTCATTGCCATTGCCGCCGGCAGCTGGCTCCTGCTGCGCTACGGCCGGATCTGGCTGCCGCCGGTGACGCCGACGCTTGCGGCCTTCATAGGGTTCGGCGCACGCTTTGGCATCGACTACGCCCGCGAGCGCCGGCTGCGCGCCGCCGTTTCGCAGGCTTTTTCCCGCTATGTCACGCCCGATCTGGTCGAGGAACTCGCGCGCAATCCCGATTCGTTGAAGCTGGGCGGCGAGCGGCGCGAGATCAGCGTCCTGTTCTGCGACGTGCGTGGCTTCACCAGCCTGTCGGAGCGCCTGAAAGATGACCCGATCCGGCTGACCAGCATCATCAACCGCCTTCTCGATGCGCTGTCGGAACAGGTCCTGGAGGCCCGTGGCACGATCGATAAATATATGGGCGATTGCGTCATGGCATTCTG
This sequence comes from Allobosea sp. P1_A7, assembly GCF_056406775.1. Taxonomy (NCBI): domain Bacteria; kingdom Pseudomonadati; phylum Pseudomonadota; class Alphaproteobacteria; order Hyphomicrobiales; family Alloboseaceae; genus Allobosea; species Allobosea sp. P1_A7. Next base: position 19,325 of record NZ_JBFTZN010000081.1, on the reverse strand, counting down.
GAACGCGCCGTTGCCGGATCCGAACCATGCGAGTGCTGCCATCGCCGCTGCGCTAAGGATGTCCCAGGCCGTCGAGCGCCTGAATGCCGAACTTCAGATGGAGGAGCCCGGGTTGTCGCCGCTTGCCGTCGGAGTGGGGGTCAATACCGGCATGTGCGTCGTCGGCAATATCGGGTCGCGCTGGCGTTACGACTACTCCGTTCTGGGCGACGCCGTGAACCTCGCGTCGCGATTGGAGGGCGTAACCAAGGATTACGCGGTGCCGGTCGTCATCGGAGAAGGCACCGCACGCGCGATCGAGGACGCCTTCTTTGTCTTTGAACTCGACCGCATCGCCGTTCGCGGGCGTAGCGAAGCGACGCCGATCTTCACGGTGCTGGGCGAGGCAAGCATGCGCAACACGCCAGAGGGGCAAGCGCTCCTGTCAGCCCAGACACGACTGCGTCCTGCATTGGCCCAGGGAGATACGATGTCGTCCCTGGCCGAACTCGACGTCATCGCCTCGGTCTGGCCGAGCCTGACGGACTACAGCGCGAAGATGCGCGGGGCCATGATGGCGCGAGGAGCGCGGGTCTGACGGCAGGAGCGACCGCGAGTGCGATCAGAGGACGGAGCGATCAGTCCGTGAGGTTCGGTTTCAGAGCAATGTGACCACCCGTGATGGGGTGGCTGTCCGATCGGTGTTTCCAAGGGACGGATGCCGGTCTTYGGAGATCGTCGATCGCGAGCTGTGCGAACAGGCATCCCGGCCGCCCACGTACCGCCAAGCGGGTGTGGAACCCATGCTCACATTGATTTGCGTGACTTCAGGCGTTTGGGGCTGGTGCTGCGAGAGAGGATTGAACTCTCGACCTCTCCATTACCAATGGAGTGCTCTACCACTGAGCTACCGCAGCAGGATCGTAAGCCTTGAAGCGCCTGTTCAATCGCGAAATCGGCGATGGCGGGCGCGGCGTCGTTCCGAAGCGGCGTCCTGATGCCACAAGCCCCCGCCGGACGCAACCCGTAGCGGGCGAACAGCATGTGAAAAAGTCGGAACCGGTCCTTCTCGGCGATCCTGCTGCTGTCGAGCACTCCATTGGTAATGGAGAGATTGCTTCAGCTCAGAGCCGGGTGCGCTGGCGCTCTCCGGGAACGATGGCCCCGCATCAGTCCGCCAGCAGCAGCTGCCGATCGATCCGGAAGAGCCTGCCGTCGCCGAGCATATGCGCCGTCAGACCGTCGCGAAAAAGCGGACGGAAGGCGGTATCGCGAAGGTTCAGCCCGCCGGCATAGGCGCCCATGGCCGGGAGGATGCAGCGCCGCCCGGAGAGCGCGAAGCTGCGGCGCCGCAGGGCCCGCCCGCGCATCCTGATCTTGGCCGCCGGGTGGAGATGCCCGGCGATCTCGAAGCCGGCCTCAGCCGCGTCGGGTTCATGACGCAGCATGACGTCTGCAATCGCGAGACAGGCCGCAGTTTCGCCGCCCATCGCCCGGCTGATCGCGGGGTCGTGGTTGCCGGTCACCCAGAGCCAGTCACGGCCCTTCTGCAGCAGGTGCAGGGAGCGCAGATCATCACTGCTGATCCGCTCCTCCGCGCCGCGGTCGTGAAAGCTGTCGCCAAGCGCGATGACGCGGGCCGGAGCATGGCGCAGGATCGCAGCCGTCAGCGTCGCCAGCGTTGTCGCGGAATCATAGGGCGGCAGGAAGATGCCGCGCGCCGCATAGGCCGAGCCTTTTTCCAGATGCAGATCGGCTACGACGAGCGTGCGCTCTTCGGGCAGCCACAGCGCGCCCGAGAGATCGGGGACGATTGCGAGCCGCCCGAGCATGAGTGCTCCCGCCTCACGGGCTGAAAATTCGTTGGTTGCGGGCAGCGTCACGCCATCGCCTCTTCGAGCATCATCGCTTCAGCCTCCGCCAGGATCTCGTCGGCTGCCTCGCCATGAACCGCCTCGCGCCCGATTTCGAGCATTACCGAAACACTGAGCGGCGAAACATGGTCCAGCGGCTGATGCACGATTCGGCCGCTGATTCGTGTCAGCATTTGAGCGAGCCGCTGGATATCGAGCAAGCCTGTTGCGGCGTCGGCCCATGCGGCTTTCAGCAGCACGTGGTCAGGCTCGTGCTGGCGCAGCACGTCATAGACGAGATCGCTCGACATCGTGACCTGCCGGCCGCTCTTCTCCTGCCCGGGGAAGCGGCGTTCAATCAGCCCGCCAATGATGGCACAGGCGCGAAAGGTGCGCTTCATCAGCGCGGATTCGGCGAGCCATGCCTCGAGATCGTCGCCGAGCATGTCCTGGGCGAACAGTTCGTCGAGCGAGAGCGCTCCACGGGCGACCGCCGCCGACATGTCGCCCAACGTCCAGACCGCGATACCATAATCGTTGCAGACGAAGCCGAGCGGTCTCATGCGGGCCCGCTCCAGCCGCCGCGTCAGCAGCATGCCGAGCGTCTGATGGGCGAGGCGGCCCTCGAACGGGTACGCGACAAGATAGAACCGCCCACCGCGCGGAAAGGTCTCGATCAGCAACTCGCCGGGTTTGGGCAGGCGCGACTTCAGCCTTTGCGCATGCAGCCAGGAGGACACCTCGTCCGGCAGCCTGGCCCATTCCTGCGGCGAGGCGAGCATGGCGCGCACGCGGGCCGCGAGGAAGGTCGAGAGGGGGAATTTGCCCCCGGCATAGGACGGGATCTTTGGGTCGGTGCCCGGATTGGTGCGCGAGCAGACGACCTCGTTCTCGGTGATACCCTCGAAGCGGAGCACCTCGCCTGCGAAGACAAAGGTGTCGCCGCTCGTCATCGTCTCCGCGAAATACTCCTCGATCTCACCCAGGATACGGCCGCCGCGGCTCAGCATGCCGGGCTGGCCGGGCCTTGCGCTGCGCAGCCGGCCAAGCCGGACCTTGAGCATGGTCGATTCGACGATGGTGCCGACATTCATGCGATATTGCTGGATCACGCGCGGGTTGCTTGCGCGGAAGAGCCCGTCCTTGCCCCGCCGGAGCTTGGCGAAGCGTTCATAGCTGCGCAGGGCATAGCCGCCGGTCGCGACGAAATTGACCACGGCGTCGAAATCGACCCGCGCAAGGCCGGCATAGGGCGACGCGGTGCGCACCTCCTCGTAGAGCGCGTCCGGAGCAAAACCGTCGGAACAGGCGATGCCGAGCACGTGCTGGGCCAGCACATCGAGCGCGCCGATACGGGGCTCAGGCGTGTCCTGAGCGGCTTCAGCGACAGCGTCGAGGGCGGCGCGGCATTCCAGAAGTTCGAAGCGATTGGAGGGAACGAGCAGGGCCTGCGACGGCTCGTCCATGCGGTGATTCGAGCGGCCGATGCGCTGCATCAGCCGGCTCGCGCCCTTCGGCGCGCCGATATTGATGACCAGGTCGACATCGCCCCAGTCGATGCCGAGATCCAGCGTCGAGGTGCAGACGACGGCCTTCAGCTTGCCCGCGGCCATCGCCGCCTCGACCTTGCGGCGCTGCTGGGCGTCGAGCGAGCCGTGATGCAGCGCGATCGGCAGATTGTCGTCATTGATGTTCCACAGGCCCTGGAACATGAACTCGGCCTGCATGCGCGTATTGACGAAGACCAAGGTCAGGCGGTGATCGCCGATCGCCTTGTAGACGTCGCGAATGGCATGGCCGGTGGTGTGCCCGGCCATCGGCAGGCGGTTGGCGGATTGCAGGATGCCGATCCGCGCGCTTGCCCCGCCCTTGACGGCGACCAGCCCGGCCGAAGTCCCGACCCCGCCGAGATAGCGCTGCAGGTCGGCCGGCTCGCGCACCGTCGCCGAGAGGCCCACAGCCGAGAGTTTTGGCGCGAGTTTGCGCAGCCGCGCCAGGTCGAGCGAAAGCAGGTCGCCGCGCTTCGAGGTGACGAGCGCGTGCAACTCGTCGAGCACGACGCGCCTGAGGCTGGCGAAGAACGGCTTCGCATCCCGGTGCGAGACCARGAGGGCGAGCTGTTCCGGCGTGGTCAGCAGGATGTCCGGCGGTCGCGCGATCTGCCGGGTGCGCTTGGCGGCGGAGGTGTCTCCCGTGCGGGTCTCGACCGTGACCGGCAGCGCCATCTCCCGGATCGGCGTCTCGAGATTGCGGGCGATGTCGACAGCGAGAGCCTTGAGCGGCGAGATGTAGAGGGTGTGCAGGCCGTCACGGCGGCCATTGCCCTCGCTGAGCTCGACCAGCGAGGGCAGGAAGCCCGCAAGCGTCTTGCCGGCGCCGGTCGGCGCGACGAGCAGGGTCGAGCGCCCGGCGCGCGCCTCTTCCAGCAATGCAAGCTGATGCGGGCGTGCAGTCCAGCCGCGATAAGCGAACCAGTCGGCGAATCCTGGCGGGAGGGAGGCGGCGGGGGCATCCATGCGGGATAGAGATAGGCGGTGCGGGGCGAGAGTGAAATCCCGCCCCTTTGGGCCATGGGACCCTGAGACCTTGCGTTGGCCTAAGCGCGCGCCGCCACCACAACCAGCCCCGGCACCGGCTTCCCGCGGTCCTTCCGCGTGCTTGCGGCCTCCAGCAGGAGCGGCGTCAACCGAGCTTCGGACAACTGCCGCCGGAGCCAGCGTTCGCCATGGGCGAAACGACGATCCTCACCGACGATCACGTCCTCGCCGTCATGATCCTGCACGGTGAAGGCAACCAGGCCCGTGGCTGTCAGAACCCGCGCCGTTTGAGCGAAGGCCGGCGCAAGTTCGCCGAGATAGACGAAGACATCGGCCGCGATGACCAGATCGGCCGACGCATCGCGGCGGCTTGCGAGGAATTCGACGAGGCCCGCCACGGCGAGCTTGTCATAGAGCGGGCCTCCGTCATCGCGTGACTTGGCGCGCGCCTTCTCGATCATCCGGGCCGAGAGATCGCAGCCGGCGAGAAACTCGGTTTCGGCTCTGATCGCTTCGCCCATCAGCCCGGTGCCGCAACCGAGATCGAGTGTCATGGCGAAGGACAGGGCGCGGTTTTGCGCTGCACAGGCCCGCGCAAGTGCGYCCTTCAGCAGGGCTGGACCATGATAGGACAGGGATTCTACGAGGTGACTATCGAAACGTTCGGCGTATTCGTCGAAGAGACGGCCGGAGAATGCATCGGAGGCGGCCAGTTCCGCCGGAATCGCGCCGATGCGCGCGAGATCGAGCCTGGCGCCGAGATGATCCGCATCATCGAGAACCAGGCATTGCCGCCATGCTTCCGCGGCCTCCTCCTTGCTGCCAAGTTTCGCCTTGGCCTTGCCGTAGAGATGCCAGGCCGCGACGAAACCCGGCGCCTCCCCGAGCGTTTGATCGAGGAGATCGACGGCTGTTGCAGCGTCTCCCTCGGAGAGCGCGGCGGCCGCCCATTCATAGCGGCGGTCGAGTCGGGGATCGCCGGACGACGTCGAGAAACGAGGCTGGATTTTTTCCATGAGCGATCGACTTTATCTCACGCCCATGCACCAGACCAGACAATGCGCCCTTCGGAGCTGTTGATCCCGACGCCGGCCGGCCTCTATTGCCCGCTGGCTGACATTCATATCGATCCGGTTCGCCCGGTGGCGCGGGCGCTGATCACCCATGGCCATTCCGACCATGCGCGGGCGGGACACGGCGCCGTCCTGGCGACGCGCGAGACGCTGGCGATCATGGCCTTGCGCTATGGCGAGGGCTTTACGCAGAGCCGGCAGGAGGCGGTGCCGGGCGCGATGACGTCGATCGGTCCGGTCGATATCCGCTTCGTCCCGGCAGGGCATGTCCTTGGCTCCGCCCAGATCGTGGTCGAGAGCAAGGGGCTGCGGATCCTCGTCTCCGGCGATTACAAGCGCGAACGCGACCCGACCTGCGCCGGTTTCGAACCGGTTTCCTGTGATGTCTTCATCACCGAGGCGACATTCGGCCTGCCGGTGTTTCGCCATCCGCCGGCCGGTGCCGAAATCGCCAAGCTGCTGGAATCGGTCAGGCTCTTTCCCGAGCGGACGCATATCGTCGGCGCCTATTCGCTCGGCAAGGCGCAGCGTGTCATGGCTCTGATCCGCGAGGCCGGCTACGAGCGGCCCATCTATATCCATGGTGCGCTCGAGACCCTGACGGAGTTCTACGCTTCGGAAGGAGTTCCCGTCGGGGAGACGCGCCTGGTTTCGGCGAGCGATCGGAAGGCGCTGGCCGGAGAGATCGTCATCTGCCCGCCAAGCTCGATTCAGGATCTCTGGGCGCGGAAATTTCCGGACCCCGTGACCGCCTTCGCGTCTGGCTGGATGCGGATCCGGGCGAGAGCGCGGCAGAGGGGCGTGGAATTGCCGCTGATCGTTTCAGATCATGCCGACTGGGGCGATCTTCAGGCAACGATCAGAGAAACCGGCGCCGGCGAGATCTGGGTCACCCATGGTGAGGCCGACGCATTGGTCCATTGGTGCGGGACGGTCGGACTGAACGCGAAGCCGCTGCATCTTGTCGGCTATGGCGACGAGGGCGAGGCCGAAACCGTGAGCGAGACGGCCGATGCCGCGCAGCTCTAGCAGCCGGCAGCCGCCTCTACTGTGCGGCCTGCGCGGTGTGGGAGCGGCCGGGCAGCGTCATGCCGAGCAGCGAGACGGCCATGTCCCGCGCCAGGCAATCGTAACCGGTGTCGCTCATATGGAAGCCGTCACTGGCGAGCACCGCGGCGAACGCATTGGCGTCGCGCCGATGCCAGTCGCGCATCGTGTTGTAGCGCGAGAGAACGGGGATCGAGCGGCTGCGTGCCGTGTCTGCGATGGCCTCGACAAAGCTGCGATACCGTTCGGGATCCTTCACCGTCGGAAAATACTGCGGGTCGAGGATCACGAGACCGGAGCCGGCCTGGCGGACTGCCGTGATGCCGTCGGAGACCATGGCCTCGAAGGCGGCGAGATCACCACCCTGCACCGCATCATTGGTGCCGACCTGCCAGATGACGAGATCATAGCGCCGCTCGCTCAGGGCCCTTTTCAGGCGCGCGATCGTCTGCGGGGCGGTTTCGCCCCCGATCCCGGCATTGGTGACGCTGATGGCGGCATTGGGCCAGCTCTGACCAAGCAGCTTCTGCAGACGGGCGGGGTAGCTCTTGTCCTTGGAGGACGCGCCGATCCCTTCCGTGGAAGACGAGCCGATGGCCAGGATGTCGAGCTTATGCTCGCGGCTGATCTTGGCTGCGACGGCAGGGAGCGGTATCGCCGCCTGCATCATCGGCGTTTCCCGGCATTCAAAGGACGCGGCTGCAGCGCTGCCGATCTGCAACGTTGCGAATGCCAAGGCCACAATGAGATTCACGGCAAAGAACCGCATCGCGGCGCGCATCCCGACATCCTCATGACTGCTCCCTTGGCTGGTAAGGTTTCGTTCATGAATGGAGACTGAACGCCGGTGAATGGCCTGATGAGGGAATTTCGGGACAGGCAGGGCCCCGGCGCCAGCCTTGACGTTTGCCTGAAACTGCTGCGGGGGAGGGCAGGATGAACCGTTTCGCCTGGTTGCTCGACAGGCTTGCCTATGAACCGCGCCGCAATGCGAAGCTCGCGCTGATCGCGGATTACCTGCGCACTACGCCTGATCCGGACCGGGGGCTGGCACTGGCCGCGATGACCGGCGGCCTGGTGTTCCAGAACGCCAAGCCGGGCCTGATCCGGGCGCTGATCGCCGAGCGTACGGACCCGGTGCTGTTTGCGCTATCCTACGACTATGTCGGCGATCTCTCGGAGACCATAGCCCTGATGTGGCCGGCCCGGCACGGTGCGAATGCGGCGCCACACCTGCCCGATGTCGTCTCGGGCCTGCGAAACTCCGGCAAGACGGACTTGCCCCGCCTGATCGCGTCTTGGCTCGATGCGCTCGATGAGACCGGACGCTGGGCATTGCTCAAGCTCATCACCGGCGCATTGCGTATCGGGGTCTCCTCCCGGCTCGCCAAGACGGCAGCGGCGAGCCTCGGCGGTGTCGAGCCCGACGAGATCGAGCAGGTCTGGCACGGGCTGGAGCCGCCCTATGAGCCGCTCTTCGCCTGGCTGGAAGGCAGGGGACCGCGGCCGGCCGCGACGGATCCGGCGCCCTTCCGCCCCGCCATGCTCTCGCACCCGATCGAGGAGGGCGATTTCGACAAGCTCGTTCCGGCGGAGTTCCAGGCCGAGTGGAAATGGGACGGAATCCGCGTTCAGGCGGTCAGCGGCACGCGCGCCGATGGGGCCCGCATCACCCGGCTCTATTCACGGACCGGCGAGGATATCGGCGCCTCCTTCCCGGATGTCACGGAGGCGCTCGTTCTCGACGGCGCACTCGACGGCGAATTGCTGGTGCGCCGCGAGAATGCCGTCCAGAGCTTCAACACGCTTCAGCAACGGCTGAACCGCAAGAGCGTCACCGCGAAGATGCTGGCGGAGTATCCGGCTCATATCCGGGCCTATGACCTGCTCGTCGATGGCGAGGAGGACATTCGCGACTTGCCGCTCGCCGAACGCCGCAAGCGGSTCGTGGCCTTTGTCGCGCGGCTGTCCTCCGCAGTGGTGGATCTGTCACCGCCGATCGCCTTCAGCGATTGGGAGGAACTGGCGGCCGCGCGCGCAGACCCCGAGGCCTCTGGAGCCGGCGTCGATGCCGAAGCCGTCGAGGGCTGCATGATCAAGCGCCTTGATTCGCCCTATTTGCCCGGCCGGCCGAAAGGGTATTGGTACAAGTGGAAGCGGGATGCGCGGCTGGTCGATTGCGTGCTGATGTACGCCCAGCGTGGTCACGGCAAACGTTCGTCCTTCTATTCGGATTTCACCTTCGGCGTCTGGCGAACGACGGAGGAAGGCGAGGAACTCGTGCCGGTCGGCAAGGCCTATTTCGGCTTCACCGACGAGGAGTTGCTGGAGCTCGACCGCTTCGTGCGCCGCAACACGCTGAACCGCTTCGGCCCGGTGCGAGAGGTCACGCATGAAGCCGACAAGGGACTGGTGCTGGAAGTCGCCTTCGAGGGGCTGCAGCGTTCGACCCGGCATAAATCCGGACTCGCCATGCGCTTTCCCCGGATCAGCCGCATTCGCTGGGATAAGCCGCCGCGTGAGGCGGACCGTATCGAGGCGCTGGAGACGCTCCTGCCGGTGCAGGGCTGAAGTGTCGGTCCGGAGTCTAAAGGCGAATATTCTGTTGCGTTGCCGCAAGCGCCATTCTGGTTCACAGGCTTCCGTGCCGGTTTGCAGCGCTCATACCGTCTTATCGGCTTGAAATGCTTGAGCCTGCGCCCGCCTATGGGGCAGAATAGGCAGGGCTGTGGAGGGGATGACAGCATGAACCGGCAAACACCGACGCATATCGTCATCGCAGATGACCACCCGCTCTTTCGCGGCGCCTTGCGTCAGGCCGTATCGCATGCGTTGGAAGGGGCGGAAGTGAGCGAGGTTGGTTCGCTCGAGGCTTTGACGAAAGCGCTGGCCGAGGACGGGGACGCCGATCTCGTCATGCTCGATCTGACGATGCCCGGCGTCCAGGGTTTTTCCGGCCTGCTGTTCCTGCGGGCCGATCACCCGGAAATCCCGGTCATCGTCGTCTCGGCCAATGACGACCCGGCTGTGATCCGCCGTTGCATCGAGTTCGGGGCGCTTGGCTTCCTGCCGAAGACGGCCGAGGTCGAGCAGATGGGCGAGGCCATTCGAGCGGTGCTCGAGGGCAACGTCTGGACTCCGCCGGGGGTCGATCTTTCAGCGCCGGTCGATGCCGAGATCGCCGACATGGTGCGGCGGCTGTCGACGCTGACGCCGCAACAGGTCCGTGTCCTGATGATGCTCTCGGAAGGGCTGTTGAACAAGCAGATCGCCTATGAGCTCGGGGTCTCCGAGGCGACGGTGAAGGCCCATGTTTCGGCCATCTTGACCAAGCTCAATGTCGACAGCCGTACGCAGGCCGTGATAGCCGCCTCGAAGATCGCGGGAACGGCATGGGCGACGGCGGGCGCGTCGGCGACGATCTGAGCGTTCCGATGAGGCGGCTGTTCGCCATTCAGGCGCGGTTCAACCGTTCTATGGCCCGTCTCGTCTATCGATAGGAATTCCGGCAATGGCCAATGGCAATCTCGATCACTTCCTGGGCGGTTCGTTTCTCAGCGTTCTTGTCCGGCTGATCTTCATTTCACTGCTCGTCGGCGCCGCCATGGCCTTTCTCGGGCTGACGCCGCGCGGACTTTTCGACGCCGTGGCGCGCTTCCTGCGGTCGCTTGGTGATCTCGGTTTTGGCGCCGTGCGCGAGGTCGGCCAATGGGTGCTCGCAGGAGCGCTGGTCGTGGTCCCGATCTGGCTGCTCTCTCGCCTGTTCGCCTCGCGGCGCTAAAGCATCCGCCCGAAAAGTGGATTGCGGTTTTCGGGAAAGCCGATGCAAACACAGAAGGCTAGAACATCGGATGCGGCGCAAGCCGGCATGGCGTGAGCGCCACGGCCCGAGACGCTGGCTGCGCCTTACAGCCCCTCTCCCCGCGCGATCGCCTCGGCATCGCGGCCGACTAGGTCCGCAATCCGGCTCGCCCCGGCACGGCGGGCCTCACGCACCAGCCCCGTCTTGACCTCGCTCACGAGGGCGGGCCCCTTGAAGACCATCGCCGAATAGAACTGCACCAGGCTGGCGCCGGCCCTGATCTTGGCGAAGGCGGCGGAAGCGGAGTCGACGCCGCCGACACCGACCAGCGGGAACTGCGTCTCGACGCGCCGATAGGTCTCGGCGAGGATGCGGGTCGAGGACGCAAAGAGCGGTCGGYCCGAGAGGCCGCCGGTTTCGCCGCGAGAGGCTCCCCGCAGGCTGTCCGGCCGTGCGACAGTGGTGTTGGAGACGATCATGCCGTCGATCGCACGCCTGCGAGCCACGGCCACGATGCCGTCGAGTTCAGGCAGCGTCAGGTCAGGGGCGATCTTGAGCAGAACGGGCGTGCGGCGGCTTGTGGCCTGTCCGGCCTCGTCGCGGGCGGCGAGCGCTCGCGCGATCAGGTCGTCCAGCGCCGATTCCGCCTGCAGATCCCGCAGGCCGGGCGTGTTGGGCGAGGAGACGTTGACCGTGAGGAAATCGGCAAGCGGCGCGAGCCGCCTGGCCAGGATGGCGTAGTCGGCGGCGCGGTCGGCGGAGTCCTTGTTGGCGCCGAGATTGACGCCAACGATGCCGCCGCGCTTCCGGCGGGCTGCGAGCCTGGCCGCGACCGCTTCCATGCCCTCGCTGTTCAATCCGTACCGGTTGATGACGGCTTCGTCTTCGGGCAACCGGAAGACACGCGGGCGCGGATTACCGGGCTGCGGCAGCGGCGTCACGCCACCGACCTCGACAAAGCCGAAGCCGAGCCCCAGGGCGCCATCGACCGCCTCAGCATGTTTGTCGAAGCCGGCCGCCAGGCCGATCGGGTTCGCGAAGGCGAGCCCGAAAGCCTCGGTCGCCAGGATCGGATCGTCGGCAGCCGGCTTCAACGCCGGTGCGGCCGCCAGTGCGGCAACCGTCAGGCGATGCGCCATCTCGGCATCCAGCTTGTGGATCAGGGGCCGGGCGAGGTTGAAGAGGCTGCCGATCACGAAATGTCCTCCGGAATGACGGGGCTGCCATTCGTCCCCGTGGCGAGCGGCGCAATCCAGCGCACGATCTTGGGGGCGAGGGCCGAATAGAGATGCGGGAAGAGCGCGCCGCCGCGCGAGGGTTCGTAGCGCAGCGCCGAGCCGAGTGCCGTATCGTCCACCGCGATCAGCAGGAGGCCACTCTGACCGGCGAAGTGCTTTTCTGCCGTTTCGCGAAGCTGTCCGCCTGTGGAGAAATGGATGTAGCCGTCGGCGAGATCGATGGCAGCGCCGTTGAATGACCCGGCGAGCTCAGCGTCACGCCAGAGCTGTTCGGGGCAGATCTTGTAGATGAGGGGCACGGGACGTCTCGTTGGTTCGGCGTTGTACACGCCATAGCGGGTGCAACCGGCTCCGGGCAAATCATCCCGGACCCGTTCATCGGAAATCAGATTGAGGTCTCATCGAGTAGGGGATATTTCCTATCCTTGTCCTGCTCTCCCGGCACATCAGGATCAGAGGCCTGTCCGATGCTGTCCCATGACCAGATCTGGAGCGCGATCGATGCACTGGCCCAGCGCTACGGCTTCACGCCGTCGGGGCTGGCGCGCAGGGCCGGCCTCGACGCCACGACCTTCAACCGCTCCAAGCGCATCGGCCCGGATGGCCGCGAGCGCTGGCCCTCGACCGAGTCGATCGCCAAGATCCTGGGGGCTACTGGCGCTTCGCTCGACGAGTTCATGAGCGTGGTGATGCACCGCGCCGCGGCGCCCGCGCCCACCATTCCCCTGCTCGGTTTCGCACAGGCGGGGTTGGGTGGATTCTTCGATGGCAGCGGCCTGCCCGCCGGCTCCGGCTGGGAGGAGGTCGCGTCTCCCGGCCTGTCCGACGAGAAAGCCTATGCGCTTGAGATCGCCGGCGATTCGATGCTGCCGATCTACCGCGATGGCGACATCATCATCGTTTCTCCGGCGGCTGCCGTGAGGCGAGGCGACCGGGTCGTGGTCATGACGATTGAAGGCGAGGTGCTGGCGAGGCAGCTCAAGCGCGAAACTGCCAGGACCGTCGAACTCGCCTCGCTCAATCCCGAGCAGCCCGACCGGGTGCTCGCATCATCCGAGATCGCCTTCATGGCGCGGGTGATCTGGGCGAGCCAGTAGGGCCCTCAGTTCCCGCCTCTGATCGGCAGCGCCACCTTGAAGACGGCTCCGATCTTCGAGGGTTCGAGCGCGATCGAGCCGCCATGCAGGCGGACGAGTTCCGCCGCGATAGCGAGGCCCAGCCCGGTGCCGCCGGGATTGACCGAGCCGCGAAAGGCCTGGAACAGATTGGCCTTTGCCCGTTCCGGAACGCCGGGACCATTGTCGCAGACGCGCAGAACGACCTCATGAAGCTCGCGCGCCGCACTGATGGTCAGGGTCGGCTGGCGGCCGGCTTCGGCGCCCGCACGGGTCAGCGCCTCGACGGCATTGCGCATGAGATTGAGCAGGACGCGCGCCATCTGGTCGGGGTCGCAGGGCAGGATGAGTTCCGCCGGAACCTCGTTGGCGAAGCTCACGGTCGGGCTTTCCGCGAGGCCGAGCAGTTCGCCCGCATCGGCCACAAGCTGCCGAAGCGCGACCTCGCGCAGGGTCGGCGTCGCCTCGGCGGCGCGGCCATAGGCCAGCGTCGCCTGGCAGAAGGCGATGGCGCGGTCGAGCRTGGCGATCAGGCGCGGCGCAAAGCGCCTGATCTTCGGGTCCCGCGTTTCGGTCAGCCGGTCCGACATCAACTGGGCCGCAGCCAGCATATTGCGCAGGTCGTGGTTGACCTTGCTGACCGCCAGGCCGAGTTCGGCGAGGTGCTTCTTGGTGCGCAGCTCGTCCGCCAGCGTCATCTGCATGCGTGCGAGCGCCCGTTCGGCCTCGCCGATCTCGTCCGCGCGCTGGCTCGGCGTGATGATCCGGTGCGGGTTCTCCKGGTCGGCCTCGAACTCCATGACATTGGCGGCGACCTGGCGGATCGGGCCGACGATGAGCCAGTTCAGGGCAAGATAGACCAGTCCCGCCGTCAGCCCCGAGATCAGCAGCGACAACAGCAGAATATTGGCTGAGAACACCAGCATCGCGCGGCGCAGCGGCGCCTCGTCGATGATCAGTTCGACGAAGTCGGCGCCGCCGACCGCCTCGCCGATGACCCGGATCGGCGTGTCATGGGCAGGCGTAATCAGAGTGTCGAGAGTCTCGATGATGGAGGTGAGCCAGCCCATCTGGCGCAGATCCACGGTTCGCGCCACTTCGGGTGGCATGGAATCGAGGCTGAGAAGGCGCCGCGCACCGCCGACACGGGCGGCGATGGCGCGTGCGCCGACGCCCATCAACAGGCGGCTCTCGCTGCCTTCGGGCAGCCCCTCCGGCGGAGCGCCTTCAAGAACCAGCACGGCGATCTGTGCGGCTGCGAGGCGGTCATTCAGCCAGTTGCGCCGGAAATTCGCGACGGACGGCAAGTAGATCAGCACCTCCGCCAGCATCACGAAAAGCACGGTCAGCAGCAGCAGCTTTGCGGAAAGGCCGAGCCGCGTCAGGCTGCGTGGGACGCTGACGGAAAGCGACTGCTTGTCGAGGCGTGGCGACTCCATGCGGCGAGCTTATCCGAAGCGGCGCAGGAAGCCGATAAGCCGGCGAATGCCCGGCCGGGACGCAAGCGGAGAGTAGATCGAGAGGGCAGCCCGCTTCGAGAGTTCCGAGAAGGTCGAAGCAGGGAGGACCAGCCCGGCCATATCCTTGACGTTCAGCCCCTTCTCGATTGCCAGGCACCAGGGCGCGATCAGCTCGCCGGCCTTGGCACCAATGATGGTGGCGCCGAGAACGCGGCCCTTGCCGTCGGTGATGAGCTTGACGAAGCCCTCCGTCTGCCGTTCGGCCTGCGCCTTGTCGCTTTCTGCATAGGGCCAGCGCAGGATCCGGATGTCCCGCGCCGCCCTGTGGGCCTGCTCCTCCGACAGGCCGATGCTGGCAAGCTCAGGCTCGCAGGAGGTCACTCTTGGTAGCGCCGCTGCGTCCGTCTTCACCGGCAGGCGGAACAGGATATTGCGGAGAACCAGGCTCGCCTGGTGGCTCGCTGCATGAGCAAGGTGAGCGCTGTGTCGGTTTCCGCTGGCGCAGCCGCCAATGGCGAAGACACGCCGGTTGGCCGTCCGCAGGCCCTTGTTGACGAGGATGCCGCCGGCATCGCTGGCAATGCCCGCAAGTTCGAGATCGAGCGCGGCGATCGCCGGCTGCCGGTCACTCGTGACCAGCAGGTGCGTGCCATCCAGGGGGAGTTCCGCTTCACTCTTCGTCCCGGCCAGGACGAGGCGCACGCGATTGCGCGGGGTTTCGACACGCAGGATCTTGGCCCGTTCGTGCAGCGCGATCCCGTCACGCAGCAGAGCGCGGCGGATCAGCATCACGGCCTCCGGGTCCTCGTCGGCAAGGAGGTCTTCGGCTCCAACGATCGTGACGCTGCTGCCGAGGCGGTGCATCGCCTGYGCGAGTTCAACCCCTTCCGAGCCGCATCCGAGCACGATCAGACGTTCCGGGCGGCGGTTCAGGGTGAGAACGGATGCCACTGTCAGGACAGGGGCCTTGTCCAGGCCGGGAATTGACGGAGCCGCCGGGCGCGAGCCCGTTGCGATGACGAAGCGCCTTGCCCTGATTTCCCGATCGCCGACCTGTACGGTGTTGCGGTCGCGAAACCGGGCCTCGCCGTTGATCACGGTGACGCCCAATGCCGCCAGGCGCTCGGCCGTTTCGTTGGGGGCCAGTGCCGCGACGACGCCGGCGATATGCGCCTGCACCTTGACGAAATCCATATCCAGCGCACCGGCAGCGATGCCGAAATGGCCGGCGTCCTGGAGCAGTCTCGCCCGTGTGCTGGCGGCGATCAGCGCGTTCGAGATGACAGCGTCCTTGCCGCCCCCCAGGCGGTCGCGCTCCACCAGCACGACCGATACGCCAAAGAGCGCCGCTGCTGTCGCAAGGGAAAGTCCGGCGGCGCCGCCTCCGATAACGCAGATGTCGGGGGTCAGCGGCGTCGTATTGGATGCCGTCGCCGGACTGCCGGTCACATCGCCTCTCCCTGATCTGCCTTCCGCTACCTGCTGATGCGTTGTCAGAGTGCAGGAATCAAGGCCGGCGCGCCGGAAGTACTGGAGCAGCGCGCCGTTGGACAGGCATTGTCGCGGTGGGATCGGTATCGCGCGTGCGGCGTCTCAGCGACATTCCTCAGGCGACGTGACGTCCCCTGTCGGGTGAGAAGGCGGATACCGGCTCCGGCCGGCCGAAGAGATAGCCCTGTGCCCGGTGCGCGCCGAGCAACTGCACTGCGATACGCTGCTGTTCGGTTTCGATGCCTTCGACGACGACATTCATCGAAAGGCGTCGAGCGAGCTGGCAGACGGCCTCGATGATGGCTTTCGACGCCTCATTGGCGTGCACGTCGCGGCTGAAGCTCTGGTCGATCTTCACCTGGGCGAAGGGGTAGGTCGAGAGATAGGCAAGTGAGGAATAGCCGGTGCCGAAATCGTCGAGTGCGAATTTCACACCGAGCGCGCGCAGTTCGTGAATGGCGGCGAGCGTGCCTTTGTTATCCTCGATCAGCAGGGATTCGGTCACCTCGAGCGTCAGCCGATGGGAGCCGAGCCCGGACGCGATGAGCGCTTCCTTGACGGTCTCGACGATCCGGCGGGGTTCACGGAACTGCAGCGGCGAGATGTTGACGGAAACGCCGACGTCGTTAGGCCAGGAAGCCGCGTCATGGCAGGCCTGTCTGATGGCCCAGTCGCCCATGGCGGCGATCAGGCCGGAACTCTCCGCGATCGGGATGAAGATGCCAGGCGGGATCATTCCGCGGGTGGGGTGCCGCCAGCGCATCAACGCCTCGCGGTTGACGACATCCTGCGTCTTCAGATCGATGATGGCCTGATAGTACAGTTCGAGCGACTTGTTCTCGCAAGCCCGGCGCAGATCCACCTCGATCTCGTGCCGATCGAGCATCTCCTCGGCCATCGCCGGATTGAAGAAGGTCAGGGTGTTGCGGCCTGCGGCTTTGGCCTTGTAGAGGGCGGTGTCAGCGTGGCGCAGCAGATCGGCCGGCGTCGCGGCATCGAGCGGCGCCATCGCGATACCGACGCTGGCCGTCACGTAGACGGTCTTGGTCTCAAGCAGGAAGGCCTTGGCCATCGCATCGATCATGCGTTGGGCGATCGTGGTGACGATGGCGAGATTGGCCGAGGGCAAGATCAGAACGAACTCGTCACCGCCGAAGCGGGCCAGCAGGTCGCCACCGCGAATGACACCGCGCAGGCGCATAGCCGTTTCGGAGAGGACGCGATCGCCGATATCGTGGCCAAGGCTGTCATTGACCTGCTTGAACCCGTCGAGATCGACATAGAGCAGCGCGAAGGCTTCTCCGGTCCGCTCCAGCTTGCGGAAGGACTCGGACAGCTGGTTGTTGAATTCGAAGCGGTTTGCGAGACCGGTCAACTCGTCGAAGCGAGCCATCCGCTCGATCCGTGCTTCCGTCGCCTTCCTCTCGGTCGCATCCTCGGTCAGCATCAGCACACCGCCTTCGGCCGCAGGCGCGATGGTGACCACCAGCAGCCGGCCGCCACGGGTCTGCAATTCGCGGGTGACCGCCTGTTGCGACTGCTGAACCTCGCTGAGTGCGCTTCTGATGTCGCGAACCTGGTCGGCGCTGATGACCTGGCGCTCGATCAGGAAGCGGGCGATCGCCGTCAAGGGCGTGCCGGGGAGGGCGAGCGTCTCGGGGATGCCGAAGAGCGTGCGATGCGGTGCGTTGCAGATCGCGAGCTTGAGGCTGCGATCATACATGGCGAGGCCATGGATCATCGTGTTGAGCGCGGCGTCGAGCGTCAGGTTCTGCGAATGCAGCGCCGATGCCAACCCTCGTGACTGCTTGGTCGCTTCGCTGAGCGCGAGGAGATTCCGGTGCAGGGAATTGGTGATGGCGATGTTGGCCGCCACGTACAGGAACGCGAAATAGCCGATATAGTGATAGTAATCGTTGGAGGCCTGGACGAGGCCGATGGCCATCGGCACGCAGAAGGTCAGGAGCTGTACGGCGACGAATTTCGGCCGGCCGGCGTTGCGCGAGACATAGCCCGAGGCCAGCGCGATGGTCGAGGCGACCGAAGTGATATGGGCGGCGGGGTCCTCGGTCTGCGTCAGCGCGATGTAGCAGCTGTAGCCAAGGACTGCGCTGAAAACCGTTGCGCCGAGGAAGTATTCGCGATCCCAGCGCCGTGTCTCGGCAAAGCTGTCATCCGAATGATCGCGCCTGCGATAGCTGATGACGGTCATGATCCGGAGCGCGACGACCAGAGTCACCAGCGCGGTCAGGGTCATGAAAATGCTGGCGCCCGTCGAGAGCCAGCACAGATAGGGGGTCAGGATACCAGCGATGCCGCCCGGAATGATCGAGCCGGGCGAGGAGAACAGCGAGCTGACCAGCAGACGATAGTCCGGCAGGTCGAAATCCTCGCGGACGTCGCCCGGTCTGTCGCTGAGAAGCCCTTTGAAAACACCCGCCATCCAGTCCCGCCTTGCAAGGCTTCAGGCGCGCGACACGAGCTTTTCACGAGCCCGAGTTCGCGCCGGATAAACCCTTTAAGCGGAACAGGTAAATGTTTCGTGAGGGGGGCTGCAACCGCCTTGCGTCTCCGCGAAGGCGCCTTTGCAGGATCAGAGGGCCGCTGCGCTGGACAGGACCGGGCTCGCCGGCCGCTGGTAGACGCGGGTCAGCATACGATCCTGCGTCTGCGCGATGCGCTGCAGCTTCGAGATGGCGYTCGGGTTGAGGCGCAGCATGCAATCCGTCCAGATATCGCCAAGATGCTCCAGTTCCTCGCGCAGGTCGCCGGCCCGGCGATTGAACGCGGAGAACAGCGCGGTCTTGGCCGCATGCACCGGCAGGGAGTCGCTGGCATATTTGCGGATCCAGTCTTCGCCGGTGCCGGTCGGCACCACCGCTTCCAACGCACCGGCCGCCATGAATTCGGCGGCGCTCATCTCCTCGCCGGAGAGCAGCAGGCGCTCCGCTGCACGCGAGCCCATGCGGCGTGACAACACCGCCACCGCCGTGATCGGGAAGTGGTTGAACTTGATCTCGGGGTAGACGAACGAAGCCTGCTCCTCGGCGATCATGACATTGCAGGAGCGCGGCGCATCGATGCCGCCACCGATCGCCTTGGCGTGAATGGTCGAGAGCGTGATCACCAGACCGTTGAGACCGCTGGCGTTCCAGACCGCGCCCTCGATCGAGAGACGCGCATATTCCGCCAGGGCGGCGCGGTCATTCTTGGCGAGGCAGTCGAGATAGAAATCGAGATCGCCGCCGAGGGTGAAGAAGGGGCCGGTCCCGCGGAAGGCGAGGAAGCGCACTGGTGCGCCGTGATACTGATCCGGCGCCCCCCAGAGAGCATAGATCGCCTTCTGGATCTTGCCGAGGCTGTCAAGCAGCTGGAGCGTGAAGACCGGCTTCAGCTCCGGCTTGATCGTCACCCACAGCGTCTTGATCTCGGCCTCGTAGGCCAGCTGCACCTCGGGCAGGAAACCCGCCTTGTGCCGCAACGCGTCGATGACCTCGCAACATTCCAGAGCGACGGCGGGCACCGAATGGGTCTGTGAAGCGAAGGCCTGGAACATGCCGCAAATCCCGTCAGGTCAGACAATTTGGAACGCCTCCGCAGGGTAGAAGAAGTTAATGAACTGTAAACGATAACCGGCAGAAATGGTTAATTTCATTAAACTTTGTCGTCTAAGTTGTGCTGCTGGAGAGCCTGTCTCAATGCGATGTTGCGGGCTTTTGAGGCGGCGCGC
>NZ_JBFTZN010000080.1:0-20996 GCF_056406775.1 Allobosea sp. P1_A7 | reverse complement strand
GCCGGAGCCTCGCGCGACTTGGCCCCCTTGTACTCGCCGAAATGGTGCTTCGGGATGATCATGCCGGCGACGCCCACGAAGGCATCGGCCCAGAACGGCGTTGCCTCGGCGAAGATGACCTTGACGGTGTGGGAGTCGACCTTCTCGACCTTGATGTCCTTGTAGGAGCCGGTGGTGTAGGCGGCGGTGGCCGGATCGGCAGCATATTCCCAGTTGAAGACGACGTCATCGGCCGTGAACGGCTTGCCGTCATGCCATTTGACGCCCTGCTTCAGTTTCCACGTCACCGACTTGCCGTCGGCCGCGAGACCGCCATTCTCCTTGGAAGGGACTTCGGCAGCGAGGCACGGAATGAGATTGCCTTCGGCATCCCAGCCGGCGAGCGGTTCATAGAAGACGCGCGAGGCCTCCTGGTCCTTGGTGCCAGAGGCGAAATGCGGGTTCAGCAGGGTCGGCGCCTGCCAGAGCAGGATCTTCAGCGGCCCGCCACCGCCGGCCTTGGTCGGCTTGTAATCGTCGACCGGCTGCGCCATCGCGACGCCGTTCCAGGCCAGCATCTGGGTTGCGATCGGTGCGCTCAGTCCCAGCGCCACCATCTTCTGCACGAAGGAGCGCCGCGACAGGCCACCTTCCTTCACATCCGCGATCAAACCTCGCAGGCCGTGTTCGTTCATACATACCCTCCGCCAATCGGCAACCGACAAAACTCCGGAGGTCTTGCGCCCCCTGCTTTTCCCTCAAGCTGCTCCCAGCAAGGCATGTGCCAAAGAGCGCGTCAACCATGCAGCGCAGCGCCTTGCAGTCCCGCTTGGAACTGACTGGACGAGACTCTCCTGGCTTGCTCAAATGCGGAAACRCTTAGAAGCGAGATAAAAATGGACAATCGAAACGACCTCTGGCGCCAGGTTGACGCAAGCAAGGAGCGCTTCATCGCGCTGAGCGAACGGGTCTGGGGCATGCCCGAGGTCTGCTATACCGAACAGCGCTCCGTGGCCGAACATGTCGCCGAGCTCCGCCACCAGGGCTTTCGAATCACCGAGAACGTCGCCGACATCCCGACGGCCGTCATCGGCGAGGCCGGAGAAGGCGGCCCGGTCATCGCCTTCCTCGGCGAATATGACGCACTCCCCGGCCTCAGCCAGGAGGCGGGTGTTGCCACGCACCAGCCGCTCGAGGATGGCGGCCATGGTCATGGCTGTGGGCATAACCTGCTCGGCTCCGCCGCACTGCTCGCCGCCACCGCGATGAAGAACTGGCTGGCCGAGAACAAGATCCCGGGGCGCGTACGCTACTATGGCTGCCCTGCTGAGGAAGGCGGCGCAGCCAAGGCCTTCATGGTCCGCTCGGGTGCCTTCGACGACGCCGATGTTGCGATTTCCTGGCACCCGTCGAGCTTCTGGGAGGTCACCCCTCCCCTCTCGCTCGCCAATACGCGTGCCGATTTCATCTTCACCGGCCGCGCCGCCCATGCTGCGGCCTCGCCGCATCTCGGCCGCAGCGCGCTCGACGCCGTCGAGTTGATGAGTGTCGGCGTCAACTATATGCGCGAGCACATGCCAAGCGACGCGCGCGTGCACTACGCGCTGCTGGATACGGGCGGCATCGCCCCCAACGTCGTGCAGGCGCATGCGCGCGTCCGCTACTCGATTCGCGCGCGCGATTTGCCCGGCATGCTCGAGCTCGTCGAACGCGTCCGCAAGATCGCCGAGGGCGCGGCATTGATGACCGAAACCAAGATGGAGATGCGCATCATCAGCGCCGTCTCGAACGTCGTCGGCAACACCCCGCTCGAGAAGGCGATGCACGACATTCTCGAGGAGCTCGGCGCTCCGCATTTCGACGAGACCGACCGCGCCTTCGCCCGCGATATCCGCTCGACGCTCTCGCCTCAGGAGATCGCTTCCTCCTGGCGCTCGATCGGCCTGCCTGAAACCGAGGCTCCGCTTGCCGATTTCGTTGTCCCGCTCGACGCGCCGCGCAATCCGATGATCGGCTCGACGGATGTCGGCGACGTCAGCTGGGTCGTGCCGACGGTTCAGGCTCACGCGCCAACCGTCGCGATCGGCACGCCTTTCCACACCTGGCAGGTGGTGGCGCAGGGCAAAAGCCCGGCCGCGCACAAGGCCATGGTCCAGGTTGCCAAGGCGATGGCAGCGACCGGAGCCGCCGTGCTCTCGGACCCTGCCCTGATGGCTGCGGCAAAGGCCGACCTGAAGACCCGCGTCGGCAAGGATGGCTATGTCTCGCCACTGCCGGGGGAAGTGCAGCCGCCGCTGAACATGTCGCGCGGCTGAGACATAAAACAATCCCCAGCCGCCACTGGCGGCTGGGGACAGCTTTCGGTTTCAAGTCGCCGCGGCAGCACGCCGCGACGAACGATGACCTCAGAGGACCGGAGCGGCCTGCTGGCCCAGTTCCTCGGCTGAGGGAATACGGCCGCCCTCGAACCAGTAGGCCGCTGCGGCACGCGACATCGCCGCGCCGTCATGGCCGATTCCGTTCACCGTGATCAGCTGCCAGTTGCAGGGCAGCCCGAGCCGGGCCGCCTCGCGCTTGGCGAAGTCGAGCATGAAGTGGGCCCGGCCGTAGCGATGCGGCCCCTGAGCCAGCGCCTCGGCCTGCGATGGCAGGTTCGGATCGGCGGTGGCGATGTCCTGGTCACCGGCGAAAATGATCATCGGATAGGCAAGCCAACGCGCCAGCGCCGCTTGATCCAGCCCGAGCTCACCGAGGCCTTCCGGGAAACTCCTGTCAAGGCAAGGCAATGTGTACCAGCCCGGATTGGAGGCCATCGCCGCCTCGAAGGGTTCCGAGCCTTGCGTCGCCAGCATCCGATGGACGAACTGACCGCCGGCCGAATGGCCGAAGATGCGGATCACCGGACGGTCGATGACGCCACCGGCACGCAGCGCCTCGAGCACACGCTGCGGCACGGAATAGAGCCAGGTGTCGCGTGCAGCGATCGCGCCGCCGGCCCCGAGAACGAGCCCGTTATTATAGCCTTCGGCCTGCGGATAATGCTCGTTGGAGAAGGTCGGGGCGACGATCAGGAGGCCGTGCTTCTCCGCAGCATCGATCCAGAAATCGCGGTACTCGTCGCCATTGCGCAGCATGCCGTGCTGCACGACCACTACCGGGTCGTTCGGCTTGTGGCCGGCGGGACGATAGATATTGACCTCGAGCGGCCTGTCGGGATGAAAGCGATCGACGAAAGGCAGAGTGCTGCGGCCGATAGCGGGCGTAAGCGAAGCGGTGGTCATGCGGTCTCCGGGGCCTTGTGCAAATGGCAGGCGGCGCTGCGGCCGGGCGCGATCTCGGTCAGTTTTGGCCGGACCTCACGGCAAACGGGCATCGCGAGCTCGCAGCGCGGGTGGAACGGGCAGCCTGGCGGCGGTGCGAGTGGCGACGGCAACTCGCCCTTCAATGGCTGGAAATCACGCTTGCGCCCGGCCGCCGACGGGATCGCCTTGATCAGGGCCGCGCTATAGGGATGCGCCGGCTCGGCGAAGATCGCAGTGGCAGATCCGATCTCGACGATCCGGCCGAGATACATGATCGCGACCCGGTCGCTGATATGGCGCACCAGCCCAAGATCATGGCTGACGAAGAGATAAGTCAGCCCGTGCCGCTCCCGCACATCCATGAACAGGTTGATGACCTGGGCCTGGATGGACACGTCGAGCGCCGACACCGGTTCGTCGCAGACCAGGAAATCAGGCTTCACCGCGAGCGCGCGGGCAATGCCGATACGCTGGCGCTGGCCGCCCGAGAACTGGTGCGGATAACGCTCCCGATAGGCGAGATCGAGCCCGACTTCGGTCAGCGCCTGATCGACAGCGGCCTCGATCTCAGCCTTCGGCAGCAGCTTATGGACGCTCAGCGCCTCGCCGACGATCCGGCTGACCTTCATGCGTGGATCGAGCGAGGCGTAGGGGTCCTGGAAGATCATCTGGACCTTGAGCRGGAACTCGAGCCGGTCCTTGCCCTTGAGCCCGGCCACCGGCTTCTGTTCGTAGATGACCTCGCCCGTGCTCGGCTTGAGGATGCCGGTGGCGACACGCGCCAGGGTCGACTTGCCGCAGCCGGACTCACCGACGAGCCCGAGGACTTCACCGCGCTTGACGCTGAGATCGACGCCGTCGACGGCTCGCAGCGCCGGCGGCGCCTYGCCGCGACCGGTCGCCATCAGGATGCGTTCCGCCAGGGTGGGGCTGCGGCGGAAGTGCTTGGTCACACCCTTCAGTTCGAAGACGGGCGCACTCATGCTGCCTCTCCCTGCGGAACCGGGTTATGGCAACGGAAGCTGCGTTCGGCGGTCCCGGTCGGCGTCGGATCCTGCTCCGCGCAGATCGGCTGGACCCGGTTGCAGCGGGGGCGGAATGGGCAGCCGCTCGGGCGCCCATCGATCCGCGGCGCGACGCCGTCGATCTGGTTCAGGCGCTCACCCGGCTCGACCATCGCGGCCGAGGAATTCAGCAGACCAAGCGTATAGGGATGCCGCGGCTGGTCGAGCACGGAGTCGACCGGACCGATCTCGACAACCCGGCCGGCATACATCACGGCGACCCGGTCCGCGAGCTCGGCGACGACCGCGAGATCATGGGTGATCCACAGCACCGCCGTACCGGTTTCACGGCTGAGCTTTTGGACCTCGAACAGGATCTGGCTCTGGATCGTGACGTCGAGCGCGGTGGTCGGCTCGTCGGCGATGATCAGGTCGGGTGCATTCAGCAGCGCGGTCGCGATCGCGACACGCTGGCGCATGCCGCCCGAGAACTCATGCGGGAATTGCTTGAGGCGTGCCTCCGGCGAGGAGATGCCGACACGTGCCAGTGCCTTGGCCGCCTCGCTCAGCGCTTCCGCGCGGCTGCACTGGCGATGCTCCAGGATCGCCTCGCTCATCTGCTCGCCGATGCTGAGCACCGGGTTCAGCGTCATCAGCGGATCCTGGAAGATCATGGCGATGCGATCGCCGCGCAGCTTGCGCAGCCGCTCTTCGGACGCCTCGCGAAGGTTCTCGCCGGCGAAGGTGATCTCGCCCGCAACGATCTCGCCCGGCGGATCGATGAGCTGGACCAGCGAGAAACCGGTCACCGACTTGCCGGAACCGGATTCTCCGACCAGCCCGAGCACCTCGCCGCGCGCGACGCTGAGATCGACGCCATCGACGGCCGGCCAGGCGCCATCGAGCGCGTGGAAGACGGTCCTGAGTCCCCGGACCTCGAGAAGCAGAGCACTCATGAGCGCACGTTGAAGCTGCGGCGCAGGCGGTCGCCGACAAGATTGAGCGACATGATGAGCAGCACCAGCGCGATGCCGGGGAATACCGCGATCCAGTATTCGCCGGAGAGGAGGAATTCGAAGCCGTTGGCGATCAGCAGTCCGAGCGAAGGCTGCGTCACGGGCACGCCGACGCCGAGGAAGGACAGGGTCGCCTCCAGCGTAATTGCGCTCGCAATGCTGATCGAGGCCACCACGAGCACCGAGCCGACCGAGTTCGGCAGGAGATGGGCCAGCATGATATGTCGGGTCGGCAGACCGAAATTCAGCGCCGCCTCGATATATTCCTTGCGACGCTCGACCAGGGCGGCGGCACGCATCAATCGTGCATATTGCGCCCATTGCACCAGCACGATCGCAAAGATCACCTTGTCGACGCCACGGCCGATCGAGGCGAGCAGCACGAGCGCGATCAGGATCGAGGGAAAGCCGAGCATGAAGTCGACGACGCGCATGATCACGGCATCGACCGCGCCGCCGAACTGAGCTGCGAGCAGGCCGGCGGTAATGCCGATGACGAGCGCGCCCGCGGTCGCCGTGAGACCAACCATCAGGCTGGTCCGAAGCCCGTAGAGGATCGCGCTCAGCATGTCGCGACCCTGGGCATCGCTACCAAGCCAGTAGGTGATGCCGGTCATGCCGCTGTCTCCCGGAGCCAGCCGGTTGTCCATCACGCTCAACGAGGCGAGGTCGTGCGGGTTCTGCGGAGCGATGACGGGAGCAAGTACGGCGAGCAGGACAAGGATACCGAGCAGGATCGCGGCGCCGCGCGTCGTCGGCCGGTTCCGGATCCGGCGCAACACCTTCTCGCGCAGGGGCGTATCGGCATAGGCCGGCACGACTGGAGCTTTCGCCGGCGCGCTCATGCCATGTCTCCGGTCAGCTTCACGCGCGGATCGAGCGCGGCATAGAGAATATCGACGAGGAAGTTCACCGTGACGAAGAGCAGCGTTGCCAGCAGCACATAGGCGACGACCACCGGCCGATCGAGCTGGTAGATCGAATCGATCAGGAGCTTGCCCATGCCGGGCCAGGCGAAGACCGTCTCAGTGATGGTGGAGAAGGCGACGAGGCTGCCGAACTCGATGCCGACCACCGTCACGACCGGGATCAGGATGTTGCGCAGCACGTGCCGACCGACGATCCGCTTGCGGCGCACGCCCTTGGCACGGGCATATTTCACATAGTCCTGCGTCATCGTCTCGGTCGTGCCGGCCGCGACGAGGCGGATCATCAGTGCCGTATTGGGGATGGCGAGGTTGAGCGCCGGCAGGATCAGATGCTGCAGCCCGTCCAGCGTGAGCAGGCTGGTCTGTACGCCGAGCACGGAGACGGTCTCGCCGCGGCCGGCCGTCGGCAGCCAGCCAAGCACGACCGCAAAGAGCAGGATCAGCATCATCCCCTTCCAGAAATTCGGAAGGGAATAGCCGAGCACGGTACTCGCCATGATGATCCGTGACGGCCGGCTGTCAGGATCGAGTCCCGCGAACAGCCCGAGTGGCACACCGACCGTGACGGCCAGCGTCATCGCCAGCAGCACCAGTTCGAAGGTCGCGGGCAGACGGGCGAGGATCAGTTCGATCGCGGGCACGCCATGCACGAAGGAGCGCCCGAGATCGCCCTTCATTGCCCATGAAGGTGAAATATTGCTGCCAGACTGGCAGGTCGAGGCCGAGCCGCTTGATCAGGGCCGCGCGCTCGGCGGCACTGACCTGTGGCGAGACCAGGAGCTCGATCGGGTCWCCAATGCCATAGACGGCGAAGAAAACCACGACCGAGACCGCGAGCAGAACGATGACGCTCTGGATCAGCCGCTGCAAAACATAGGCGGTCATTGCGTTTGATCGACTCTGCTACGCTTACTGGATGACTGGACTTACTTGGCGACCGGCTTCACCGACATCGCCAGCATGAACTGGTCGGCGCGGCCGGTGACGTTCAGGTCGGACTTGAACGCCCAGATACCGCTTTCGAAGTGCAGCGGGATGAACGCACCGTCTGCGAGCACCAGCTTGCCGGCTTCCTGCAGCAATTCGGCCCGCTTGGCATCGTCGAGCGTCGTCACGGCAGTGCGGATCACCTTGTCGAACGCGTCGTTCTTGTAACCGCCATAGTTCGAGCCGCCGAGGGTCTTCTCGTCGTTCGGGGTCGGCGGCCACTGACGCAGGAAGGACGCAGCCTCACCGGTGCCGGAACCCCAGCCGCCGAGCGCAACGCTGAATTCCTTCTTGGCGCGGCGCGGGAAATAGATCGCGCGCGTCATCGCATCGACCTCGGTCTTGATGCCGATCTGGGTCAGGTACTGCGCGACAGCCTGGGTGATCTGGCTGTCATTGATATAGCGGTCATTGGTCGAGGACAGCGTCAGCTGGAAGCCCTTGGCATAGCCTGCCTCGGCCATCAGCTTCTTGGCGGCAGCCGGGTCATAGGCCAGCTTCGGCGGGTTCGGCAGCGTGCCGAACATACCGGTCGGCAGGAACTGGTAGGCCGGCTCTGCCGCACCGTCCATGATCCGCTTGACGATCGCGTCACGATCGATGGCGAGCGACATCGCCTTCCGGACGCGGGGGTCCTTGAGCGGGTTCTTGCCGTCTTCGGACTTGACGAAGGGGCTCTGGTCGCGGGCCACGTCGAGCTGGAAATACATCACGCGGGTCGAGGGCGTGACGACATGGCCAAAGCGCTTGTCACCCTTGATGCGGCCAAGGTCGCGCGCCGCGGGATTCTCGATGACGTCGTAGTCACCGGCAAGCAGCCCGGCCAGGCGCGGACCGGCATTGGTCACCGGCAGCAGGCGCACGGTCGCCCAAGGCTCGGCCTTGCCCCAGTAGCTCGGGTTGCGCTCGAGCTCGATCGACGAACCGCGAACATAGGACTTCAGCTTGTAGGGGCCCGTGCCGATGGCGAGGCTGCCGTCATTAAAACCGCTCACGGCCGGCCACGCGCCGGTCACGCCGCAGTTCTTGGGAACGTCATAGCTGATGGGGCCATGCTCGACGATCGAAGCCGAGAGAATGCTGAGGCTCGAAAGCAGGTTCGGCATCAGCGGTTCGGGGTTGATCGTGTTGATGATCAGCGTGTGGGCGTCGGGCGCCTCGACCGAGGCGAAGTTCCCGGTGATATCGGCGAAGGAATCGGAGACCTTGGTCTCGTTCTTCAGCGTGCGGCAGAACGTGAAGACCACGTCTTCCGCAGTAAAGGGCTTGCCGTTCGAGAAGGTGACGCCCTGGCGCAGCTTGAAGGTCCAGCGGTTCTTGCCGTCATTCTCCCAGGAATTGGCGAGGCTGGGATGGAGCTTCTGCTTCTCGTCCTGACGCACGAGCGAGTCGAAGATGTGCTGGGCCAGCGCATTGTTCGGCGTGAGATCATGGTAATGCGGATCGACAGCTGTCGGTTCCGAAGCCAGCGCGATGCGCAGGGTCTGGGCCCAGGCCGGCGCGGCGGCAAGGCAGGTTCCGGCCAAAGCCGCAACCATTAAGGATTTACGCATGGTCATCTCCGCTCCCAATGTGAACCATTTTGACAGCTTCATTTTCGTTGGGTAGCAAACATGAAAATATTCGAACGTCAATCGGGTGGAGACGCATGTCCCAAGGCTTGAAGCCGACGACCGATCTCTCGAACCGGATCGCCCGGGTCTACCCGTCCTTGAGCAACGGGCATCGGCGTGCGGCCGATTTCGTGCTGCAGCACCCACTCGACGTCGCCACCATGACGATCGAAGGACTGGCTGAAGGCAGCGGGACCTCCAACGCCACCGTCACGCGCTTCGTCCGCGCTCTTGGCTATGGAAACTATGCCGAATTCCGTGCAGCCCTCTCCTCGGCCCTGAAATTCGCGCTCGATCCGGTCGACAGTTTTGCAGGCGCACGCTCGGCCGCGGGCTCGACCTTCGCCACCTTTGTTGACGCCCTTTCCGACCAGTCGGCCAATCTGCAGGCCGCGCGGGACGCCCTCGACGAGGCGACCACGACACGGGCGATCGAGGCGCTGCTCAAGGCGCGCCGCGTCTTCATCGCCGCGTCGGGGGCGAGCCATCATGTCGCATCTTTCCTTGAGGACGGGCTCGCGCTCTATCTCGACGCCGACGTGACCTTCGCGTCCTCACGCGCTGGCCCTGAACGAGCCATTCGCCACATGCTCTCGGCCAGGCCGGACGACCTCGTCGTCGCGATCTCGGTGCCGCGCTATTCGCGCACCACGCTCGACCTCGCCTCCTTCGCGAAGAAGCGGGGGTCGACTTTGCTTGCGCTGACGGACGGCCCCACCTCCCCACTCGCCAACATCGCCGACATCACGCTCTTCGCCCCGGCCCGGAATCGGCTTCTGCCGAATTCGCCGACTGCGATCTTCGCGCTGGCGGACGCCCTGATTACGGCGATCGCCCGCGAGCGACCTGACGCAGTCGAAGCACTGAAGGGCTTGAGCGAAAGCCTGCTCTGGACATTTCACCACTGAGGTGAGCTTGCCATGCCCCCCGTCAACAGACGGGGTGTAGCAACAAACCCGTGTACCGGCGCCGATCATGGCGCTTCGCGCTACTGAAGGAGCATCGCAAGACGAATTCAACTGAAGCGAGAGCGATTCAGGCTCTTGCACAGCAGCGCGATGACAGTGCCCCCGCTCTATCGGGTTATGTCACGGTGTATCCGCCGACTTGTCGACAGGTAACCAAGGCAAGTGTCGAACCCGAAGAGGTCGTTCATGGCCCAGGATTTCTGCGCTATTTTGAAAACTATCTGATTCAAAATCTTAAAATTTACGGAGAATTCTCGTCTATCGGCAGAACATTGGCCTTGGCGCAAGAGTGCACAAATTGCTATTCTTCTAATCTGGAATACGCGGAAGACACGGCCTAGCACCGAGACGATCGCGCACTGGATCGATGCCACGATGGATTGTGGATGAACGACCGGGTGAATGACAAGTACGCAGGCGCTTCCCAGGCGCAGGGCGGAGGAACTGACACGACGGTTGGGGACGGAAAGAAGTGGCGCTGGCCCACCGCATTCCGCAACGCAATCCTGCAACGCTGGAACGCCCTGACCCTCGAACGCCAGTTCCTCCTCACCGCCGCCTTGGCCGTCGGCCTGTCCATGGCTGCTCTCGGCTATTGGGTCGAGAGCCGGATTCGCTCCGGCTGGATTCAAGGCATGGCGGAAACGGGAGCGCTCTATCTCGAGGGATTTCTGGCACCCCATGTGCAGGGGCTGGATGCCTCGAACACATTACCGGAGGAAAGCCGTGAGAAGATCCAGGCCCTGCTGGTTAATACCAGCCTCGGCCGCCACGTCGCGATCATCAAGTTATGGGACCTCAACGGGAACCTGATCTTCAGCACGAGCAAGGTCGAGTCTCACGGGAAGCTGCCGGCAGGCGACATCAAGCGGATCATGGCAGGCAACGTCGTCGTCGACACCGATCTCGACGATGACGGCGATGAGCTCAGGGCTCTGAAGTTAAAGCCAAAGCTGATCGAGATCTATGCGCCGATCTACAGGGAGAAGACCAGGGACATCATCGCGATCGGAGAATTCTACGAGTTCAGCCAGTTCATGAACCGAGAGATCTCCAGCGTCCGATACGCGACATGGTTCCTCATCGCGAATGTCGCCATCGTCATCGTCATCCTGCTACATGTCATCGTCAAACGCGCGAGCCGGATCATCAGTAGCCAGCAGGCTCTTCTCGAGCAGAACCTGGCGCGGGCTGAAGCCCTGGCGAAGCGGAACAATGCGCTCAGGCGGGCAGCGGACCGGGCCAGGCTCAACGCCACCGTTCTCAACGAGACCTATCTTGCCAGCATTGGCGCCGACATCCACGACGGGCCCATCCAACTCCTAAGCCTGATGATGCTGAAGCTGCCCTCTGCAGCAGATCGGGCGAGCGGGACCGTGGCGCCCGCAGCCCATGCTCACGGCGAGCTCGAACCCCTGATCCAGCAGGTCCTCTCGGATCTGCGCAACCTGTCGTCAGGACTGGCACTGCCCGAGGCGGAGAATCTCTCTCTCGCGGAGACCATCCATCTGGCCATTACCCGCCATGAGCAGCAGACAGGCACACATGTGCTTCGCAACATCGCCGAACTGCCCGCACAGGTTCCCGTCGCCATCCGCTTCTGTTCTTACCGGGTCGTGCAGGAGGCGTTGACCAACGCCTATAAACACGCCGGGGGGCGGGGGCAGAAGGTCGAAGCCCGCATTGGCGACGACATGCTCGAGATCTGCGTGTCGGACAGTGGCAGCACCTTGCCCGTCCAGCACCGTGACACGACACTCGGTGGTGGCGGCCTCGGGGTGCGGGGCATGGACAGCCGCATCAAGGCATTGCGAGGCCAACTCACAGTGAGTCGGCTACCTACAGGTGGAACCGAAGTGCGCGCCACGCTGCCCATGCGATCCTGACGGCGCGATCCCGCCCCTATCGAGGCCTCGCCGGATCACGCGTATCAGATGCCGGAGGAACGAGCCTTTGCGCCGCGATAACAACCTCGAGACGATTCCTGGCATTCAGCTTGTGCATGAGATTGGTCATATAGCCCTTGATCGTCTTCTCGCTCAGCGAGAGGGCCCGGGCGATCTCTCGATTCTGCTTCCCGCACAGGAGAAGCCTCACGATCTGGTCCTCCCGCACACTCAGCCTGGTGCTCTGCGCCGCCCTCTTCTCCAGCGCCTTGCTTTGCAGCGCACCGATCACCTTGGTGGCGAAAGCAGGCGTGATATAGATCTCGCCTCGCCGCGCCGCCTCAATCGCGTCGAAGAGATCATCGGCGGGACTGCCCTTGAGGACGTACCCACTGGCGCCGGCGTCGAGCGCCTGAATAGCATGGTCGGTACTGGTCGATGCGGTGAACACCACCATTTTCATGTGAGGCGCAGCCTTGGATGCGTCCGAAATCGCCTGGAAGGCATCGCCCGCCATGTTCAGATCGACAATCATCGCGTCAGGTTGGTGAGTTTCCGTGATCGCTGTGATGTGATCAGCAGCGGAACCAGTCGCAACGAGCGAGAATCCACCTTTACGTTGCAGCAGTGCAACGATCCCTTCGGTCAGAAGCGGGTGGTCGTCTACAACCGCAATCGATATGCCATCCATCGCTGGCCTCCCCCAATTCTATGCCGCGACGCTGAGAGCATGCTGGCTCATTTACAGCCTCGTGTAAATGACTTGGTGAACGAAGGGTTAACTTATGTTGTCTTCGCGCCAAACGCTCGCCCAGGAACCGCCGTATGGCTAGATCTTGCACGAATACCTGGTGATTAATGTGATCCAGGTCACAGACCGCACCCGGATTGCGTTGATCGTTCAGTCAAATGGATCAACCCCGCGCCTCGGCATTCCCATTGGCTTGCCGCCATCGTCTCGTGTATCGTATGCAGACATTATCATACAATGCATGGAACCGGGAGAGCCGGCATGGCGCGGAGCGACGAGACAATGCAGTGGATCCGCCAGCTCGATCCATCTGCAGGCCCGCGTTACCTCCAGATCGTCGAACTGATTGCCGAGGCCGTCGCGAACGGCACCCTGCGCCCTGGCGACAGACTCCCACCGCAGCGGCAACTCGCCAAACTTGTTGACGTCGATCTGACGACGGTTACTCGCGCCTATGCAGAGGCAAGACATCGCAATCTGCTCGATGCGGTAACCGGGCGCGGCTCCTTCATCTCGACGCGGAAGGAACAATCGGGTCCGCTCATCGACCTGAGCATGAACATTCCCCCGCCCCCGAAAGGCATACGCCTTGCTGAATTGATGCAGCGCGGTCTCACAGAGGTCCTGTCGCGATCCAGTGCCGATTTGCTGATGACCTATCATGTCGGAGCGGGTTCGCTGGCGGACCGGGCGGCCGGCTGTGCCTGGCTTGAGCCCGTTCTCGGACGGATAGAACCCGCCAGATTGCTCGTCGCCCCCGGCGCGCAGCCGGCGCTCGTGGCACTGGCCAGCCTGCTCGCGAAACCGGGTGAGGCCATTCTGGTCGAGGCCCTCGCCTATCCCGGCCTGCTTGCAGCGGTGAGGCTGGCGGGGCTACGGCCTGTCCCCGTCGCGACGGACGAAGAGGGTCTTCTGCCGGGCGCCCTGGAGCGGGCCATTGATGAATCCGGCGCAAAACTGCTCTGCGTGACGCCGACGATCCAGAATCCGACCACGGCGACGATGCAGCCTGCACGACGCGATGAGATCGWGCGGATCGCGCGGGCAAAACACCTGAGGATCATCGAAGACGACCCTTACAGCCTGCTCGCCGGCGATGCTCCGTCACCGCTGGTCGCCCTCGCTCCGGAGCGGACCTATCATGTCGCGACCCTGTCGAAGGTCCTGACCCCGGGGCTGCGTACCGCCTTCGTCGTCCTGCCACCGGACGAGAACCGTGACGCGCTCGTCGCGATCCTGCGAAGCATTGCACTCATGCCACCCCCGCTGATGACGGCGCTTGCAACCCATTGGATCCGGATCGGCGCCGCTGGCGACCTGCTCGACGGGGTGCGCCGCGAGGCTGCAGCGCGCCAGGAGCTGGCCCGCTCCATCCTGCCGGCTTCGGCCCGGCATCATCCGAACGGCCTGCATATCTGGCAGCCGCTGCCAGCGCATTGGGATCGTTACCGCCTGGTCGAGGCAGTCCGTCAGGAAGGCCTCGGGGTCACGCCATCGGATGCATTCAGCGTCGAAGGCGAGGCCCCGGACGCGGTCAGGATTTCTCTGGGCGGCGTGCCGGAACGCGGCCGCCTCGCCCATGCCCTGAAGGCGCTGGCCGCAATCATGGGCAATGAGCGCTCGCAGCATCAGGGGATCGTCTGACGAGACCAGGAGCGCGCAGGCACGGCCTCCTCAACGCGCTCCGTTCCTCCGGGTCAGGCCGGCGTCTTCTCACCCTTGGGGCGCGCCAGCCGACCTTCCTCAGCCTTGTGGAAGAACTGTGCTGCGACGAGCCAGCCCTTCAACGGCTGCAGCGGCGGGATGCAGGTCAGCAGGATCAACGGCAAGGTGGTGACGAGATGAACCCAGGCCGGCGGCTCATATGCCATTTCGAGCCAGAGCGGGAACACCACGGCCGGAATGCAGACAAACATCATCACGAAGAAGGCCGGCCCGTCGGCAGGGTCAGCAAAGGAATAGTCGAGACCACAGACCTCGCATTTCGGCCGCAGCTTCAGAAAGCCCTCGAACAGGTGCCCCTGTCCGCAACGCGGACACCGTCCGCGCAGGCCGGTCTGGGCAGGCGAGAGGGGTGGCCATTCTTGGTCGGACACGGGAACAACTCCTTGAAGCCAGCTCTGAGCGGCCAACGTCGCCCACTAAATGGCGACACAGACGTACAATGTCAAGATTGTACGCATACACAGATGAAAAGCGACGGGCCAATCCTCACGACAGACACATCGCGCCGGCAACAGGCTTCTGCCGCGCGATGGAGCAAGTCTAGGGGCGTTGAAGTCGCGGGTACGGCGCGAGATCGGGACTGACACCACAGCGTCCCTGCGCGACGAGACGGGTGAGAAGCGAGCGCCGAACGGTCAGCCGCGCCGCGATGCCCCAGCCGGCTTGGCGGTCGAAGCGGAATGCAGGTTCACGACTTCGGCTCCGGCGCATCGAGCTTCAGCTCGACATGAACCGTATCGCCATCGGCATGCGTGACGCGGAAGCCCAGATCGCTCGCCATCTGCAGCATCGGAACATTATGCGCCAACACTTCGCCGAAGAGCCGCTGGTAGCCCTGCTCCCGCGCATGCGTGATGATTTCGGTCATGAGGCGATAACCGAGGCCCCGCCCCTTCATGTCGGAGCGAACGAGGATCGCATATTCCGCCGTCTTGCGCTCCGGGTCGCCCGAGATCCTGACGACGCCGAAGATCGGCCCCACCCCATAGGGCGCACCGGGCTCCCCCGCGACCAGGGCCATTTCCCTGTCATAGTCGATCTGCGACAGCCGGGCCGCCGTTGCATGCGGAAAGATCTTCACCGGTCCCAGGAAGCGCATCCGCAGATCGTCCGGCGTACACAACGCGACCATCTCGGCGAGAGCGCTCTCGTCCTCGGGCCGGATCGGGCGCAGATGGAGCTGCGTGCCGTCGCCAAGCGCGATCTCGCGCTCGAGCTGGTGCGGATAGGGGCTGATCGCCAGTCCAAGACGGCGCCCTTTCTTGCCGGCGATGACGATCCGGGCATCGAGCGCAATGCAGCCTTCGTAGTTGGCGAGAAGCGGATTGATGTCGAGCTCGATGATCTCGGGCAGCTGCACGACCAGCTCCGACAGGCGAACGAGAATATCGACGACGGGTTCGAGCGGCACGGCGGGAACGTCGCGAAACCCCGCCAGCAACCGCGCAACCCGCGTGCGCGAGATCATGTCGCGCGCCAGGACCGAATTCAGCGGCGGCAACCCGATGGCGCGGTCCCCGATCACCTCCGTCGCGGTGCCGCCGCGTCCGAACAGGATCACGGGACCGAAGGTTTCATCCTGAGCAATGCCGAGGATCAGTTCGTGTGCCTTCGGTCGGGAGATCATGGGCTGGATCGCAAAGCCATCGATCCGCGCCGCGGGTCGAAACCGGCCCACGCGCTCCAGCATCTCGCGCGCCGCAGCCTCGACCTCCGCCCTGCTCTTCAGGCCCAGGACGACGCCGCCGACATCGGATTTGTGGATGATGTCATGCGAGAGAATCTTCAGCGCCACCGGAACCGCGATCCCCTCGAAACATGCTCCGGCCTCCTCCGGGGTCGCCGCCAGCTTCGTCTCGACGGTGGGTATCCCGAACAGCCCAAGCAGTTGCTTGGATTCCGGTTCCGTCAGCGACGTGCGTTTCTCGCGCAGGGCTGCCCGGATGAGTTTGCGCGCCGCCTCGACCTGCCTGGGCGCAATCGCGACGCCAGCTGTCGGGGTTTCCAGCAGAAGCTCCTGGTTTCGCCGGAAGGCGGCGAGATGACTGAAGGCCCGGACCGCCTCTTCCGGTGTTGCAAAATTCGGAAGTCCGCCGTCACGCAGATGCGCCCTGGCGGCCTGCGCGAGCGTGCCGCCGAGCCAGCTCGTCATGACGGGAACATGCTTCTGCCGTGCGACAACCCGGGACACGGCACGTGCCGTCTCCGCGCCGTCGGCGACCGCGGACGGACAGTTGATGACCAGGACGGCATCGCTCTCGCGCTCTTCCAGCAGCGCTTCCAGCGCAGCCGCGTAACGATCTCCCGTTGCGTCACCCAGGACATCGACCGGGTTCCCGCGCGACCAGCCTTCAGGCAGCACGCTTTCTAGCTTGGCGATCACCGCCGGGCTGAGGGTCGCGACGCGGTTTCCCCGCTCTCCTACGGCATCGACGGCGAGGATGCCGGCGCCGCCGCCATTGGTCAGAATGGTCAGCCGGTCGCCAGTGACGCGGACACCTTTTGCCAGGATCTCGGCCGCGGCGAAGAGCTCATCGAGTTCGGCCACCCGCAACAGGCCGGCGCGCCGAAAGGCAGCGTCATAGACTGCGTCCGCGCCCGCAAGTGCGCCGGTATGCGACAGCGCCGCCCGCGCTCCGGCGGCACTGCGCCCGGCCTTCACCACGATGACAGGCTTCATGCGCGCCAGCGCCCGGGCTGCCGACATGAACTTGCGGGCATGGGAGATGTTCTCGACATAGAGCAGCACTGAGCGCGCCGTCGGATCCGTGCCGAGGTAATCGAGCATGTCGCCCGCGTCGACATCGCTGGTGTCGCCGAGCGCAATCGCGTGCGAAAGGCCGATACTGCGCCGGTCAGCCCAGTCGAGCAGCGCCGACATGATGCCGCCGGACTGGCTGACGATGGCGATATGGCCTGGCCGCGGCGTCAGATGCGCAAAGCTCGCATTGATCGCGCGGGCGGAGGAAATCAGGCCGAGGCAGTTCGGCCCGACGATGCGCATCAGATGCGTCTTGGCCGCATCGAGCATCCGTTGCCGCAGCCCATCCGTGGCCGCACTGTCGCCAAAGCCGTTGCTGATCACGATTGCGGCGCGGCAACCACGTTGTCCGAGCTCCGATATCAGCTCGGGAACCGCCGCTGCCGGCGTCGCCAGGACGGCAAGGTCGGGCGTGACAGGGAGTTCTGTGACGGAGCGATAGCTCAACGCCGCGCGGATCGCCGTTTCATGCGGGTTGACCGCCATGATCGGCCCCTTGAACCCCGCGCCATAGAGATTGGCGGCAAGCGTCGCCCCGACCGAACCGGGCTGATTGCTGGCCCCGATCAGGGCGATCGCGCGAGGATTGAAGAGCGCGTCGAAATTCCGAATGCTCATGAGCGGAAACCGGGCTGAACGCGCCCGGTCTCAAGCCGGGAGTGGCTCAACCGCGCGTTTGCAGAGTTGAGCCATTTTCCCCGCAACGATCAATGGCACATGAAGAGCGGCACCTTGCTGTTCTTGAGCAGGGATTGCGTCACCCCGCCGAGCAGCCATTCGCGCAGGCGGGAATGGCGATAGCCACCCAACACGATGAAGCCGGCACCGAACTCGGCCGCCTCGTCCTGGAGTGCGGTCGCGACGTCGCGCCCCTTGCCGAGCGCCACCGTCTTGACCGTGACATCGACGCCATGACGCGCGAGATGAGGTGCCAGCTCGACGCCGGGCACCGCGTTGGACAGGTCCTTCTCGCCGGTGACCGAGACGATCTCGACAGCCTTGGCGGCTCGCAGAAACGGCAAGGCATCGGCAACCGCACGCGCCGCGCTCGCCCCGCCGTCCCAGGCGATGACGATGGTCTCTCCGGAGAAGCCGGGATGGCCAGGCGGAACCACCAGGACCGGCCGGCCGCTCTCGAACAGCGCCGTCTCGATCAGGCCGCGGTCGATGGCGAGCGTCGCCGGCTCCGCATCCAGGATTGAGAGGTCGTTGACGCGGGCATGGTCGAGAAAGCGCTGCAGCAGGCTGCTGTAGATCAGTTGAGGGCTCTCCACCGTGCTGACCACGCCGGCAAGATTGGCCGCGAACCGGGCGTCGGAGGCAAGCTTCTGCGCGAGACCGGCGATGCGCCGATTCTCCGACGCAACGATCGCACCGCTGAAATCATCGATCATCGAATAGGGCACGGAAAACCGGCTTGCCGCCGCCTGAACCGTAAGATGCGCATTCGTCTGCCGCGCCAACGAAAGCCCGTAGCCGACAGCAAGGTTCTCCTCGGTCTGCCCCTCCTCCGTCACCGCCACCAATATGCTCTTGATGCCTTCGATCATGTCGTCCTCCAGTACGCGAAAGAACCTCCGCCAGTCCGGCCAAAACGTCCTTGCGCCAGATCAAACCGGACGCGCCCGAAATATGCGCGATTGATCGTGGCCTGCATATCCAAGCGGCAGAAAGGACGGACGACCATCATGCTTTATGTCATCACCCTTCATCTCGCCCGGACGAGCGGCTATCCCGAGGGAAGCCCACGACATGGCTACGAGATCACCGCGCCGCTCGACCCTGACGGACATATCGATGCGGCCGCCTGGCAGGACCAGCGCGATCTCTGCCGCGTCAGGCGCTTCTCGGTGGGGGAGCCGGATCGTCACGGCTGGCTCCTGCGCCGGGCCGGAGGCGCCGGCGGCGCGACCTGGTTCATCGACTATGACGATTCCGGCAGCGATGACGACGAGGCCGGCTACCGGCTCGACCGGCACCGCTTCGTCGTCGGCGACTATGTCTCTATCCGCGACGGTGACGGCCACCTGCAGCCCTTCCAGATCATTGCCGTGAAACCGAGGGCCCCGGTCAAACCAGTCATCGCCTGAAGGCATCTACGGCATCTGCGCGGTGCCGGTGTGCAGGGGGGCGCCTTGCTCCATATCAATGCGTCCCTGCACACTGGGCTCGATCATAGATGCCACGGATGCGTCGAGATTTGGGGGACATGCGATGACAGCAACGGTGAAAGCGCAGGCGGGTTACGCCAGCATCATGGTGCCGCTGAACCTCGGCAGCGGGGCCGCCGATCGGGTCAAGCTGGCCGCGTCCCTGGCGGATCGTTTCGGCAGCCGGCTGATCGGCATCGCCGCAGAGGACTTCGTTCTCCCCTATGTCGGCGACGGCCTGGCGAGCGTCGACGCGCTCCTGATTGAGGAGAGCAAGCGCGCAGTCTCAGCAGAGCTTGCCCGCGCCGAAGCGATATTCCGCAAGGCCGCCGGCGACATGAAGCACCTCGTCTGGCGCAGCGCCATCGAGACACCGCGAAACTTCGTTCTCGACCAGGCCCGCGCAGCAGATCTCGTGGTGCTGGCGCGCCAAGCCCCTCACGATCCCGTCCAGGGAGGGATGAGCCTCTCTCCGGGCGATCTGGTCATGTCGCTTGGCCGGCCGCTCCTCGTCGTACCGCCCGACGTCAGCTATCTCTCCGGCAAGCATATCCTGGTCGCCTGGAAGGATACGCGGGAAGCGCGGCGTGCCGTGCGGGATGCCCTGCCGCTTCTGATGCAGGCGGAATCCGTGACTGTCCTGTCGATCGGCCCGGATGCCGAAGATCAGGGCGCCGAAGACGTGCGCGACTATCTCACCTTGCACGGTGTGGCGGCAAAGGCAGTCCTGCAGACCGACAGTGCCAAGCATGCAGTCAACGAGTTGATCGACTTTGCGACCGAGCACGGCGCCGATCTCATCGTTTCCGGCGCCTATGGCCACAACCGCATGCGGGAATGGATGTTTGGCGGCATGACGCGCGATCTGCTGCAAGCTTCACCGGTCTGCTGCTTGATGTCACATTGAGGCTTTGCCGGCTTCGCAGGCGTCCACCGTCCGCATGACATCCCTGCTCCCATCCGGCTCGCATAGGAGGTTTCGGGGTGCCCCAGTCTCAGGCGGAGGCCCTGACACAGCCCGACAGTGAAAGCTGGGCGGCGCGGACCTCCCGGCTCTATCGCCAGCATCTTGACCTGATTCTGGTCGGCATTGCTTTGGCCGGGCTCATTGCCGGCGGCTGGTTCTGGTGGAGCGGCATGGCGAACTCAGCCAGTCGCGCCTGGACTGTTGCGACCATCCCGGTGCTGCTGGCGCTCATCATACAGATCGTCAGGTCGCTGCGGCGCGGCGATGTCGGTCTCGATATCGTCGCTGCCCTGTCGATGTCGGCGGCGCTGGCCTTCGGCGAAAGCCTGGCCGGCAATGTCGTCGCGCTGATGTATGCCGGCGGCCAGTTGCTCGAGAATTTTGCCCAGGGGCGTGCGCTCCGGGAGATGTCGGCCCTCCTCGGCCGGGTCGCCTTCAATGCCATGCGTTATCGCAGCGAGACACTCGAGGAAGTGCCGATTGCCGCGATCCGCCAGGGCGACCGCCTGCTGATGCGCACCGGGGAGGTGCTGCCGGTCGACGGCCATGTCGCAAGCGGCACCGCCGTGCTCGACCTTTCGGCTTTGACCGGAGAATCCGTGCCGAAGAGCCTGAGCCGCGGCGCCGAGGTGCTCAGCGGAGCAACGCTGCTCGGAGCCCCGTTCGATCTGATCGCGAGCCGGCCGGCGTCCGAGAGCACCTATGCCGGGATCGTCAAGCTGGTGGAACAGGCGCAGGCGAGCAAGGCGCCGATGGCTCGCCTGGCGGACCGTTACGCCATCGGTTTTCTCGTGCTGACCCTCGCGATCGCGGGGGCCGCCTGGCTGCTGAGCAGCGACCCGATCCGCGCCCTGGCAGTCCTCGTCGTGGCGACGCCCTGTCCCTTGATCCTCGCCGTGCCGGTCGCGATCATTTCAGGCATCTCGAAGACCGCGCGGGGCGGCGCACTGGTCAAGGA